>JAKATV010000174.1 GCA_021818565.1 Planctomycetota bacterium | reverse complement strand
TGGGGAAAATCATCGGCGGCGGATTGCCGGTGGGCGCGTATGGCGGGCGGCGGGATATTATGAGCCGGGTATCCCCGGCCGGGCCGGTGTATCAGGCGGGAACCCTTTCGGGCAATCCATTGGCCATGCAGGCGGGAATCACCACATTGCGGCTTCTACAAGAGACCGACATATATCAACGTCTTGAAGTATCAGGCAAGCTGCTGGAAGACGGTCTGCGACAAAGCGCCATGGCCGCCTCCTGCCCGGTATCGGTGCAACGGTGCGGCAGCATGATCACGCCATTTTTCTCTCCCGGCGGCACACGAGTCCAAAATTACGCCGACGCGCTGACCTGTGATCAGACGGCATTTGCAAAATTCTTCCAGGTACTTCTGGATGGTGGCGTATTAATTCCGCCCTCCCAGTTTGAAGCCTGGTTTGTCAGCGCCGCCCACACGGAAAAAGACCTTGAAAATACGATTGCACTGGCCGAACAAGCCCTGCGAGCTGTCCGGCAAAAATAACCCCGCTGGCGGTAAGACGCTTTATTGATCATCGGAATTGAATGCTCATCGTTCGGGCCTTGACACAACCCGCCAAGTCAAGATAGGGTCATGGTATGGGCCAAGGGGCGCGGTGCCCAATGGCTTGCGTGTGGCTTTGCCGGAGGTGATTTTAAATGGATTCCGAAATAAGCAGCCTTTTTGATAGCCTTGCTCAAACGGCGGAGCCGGGTAAATTAACAACGATCGCCAAGCTCGCCATCATCGATCATTCCACCGGCGAATTGGAAATCACCATCGGTGATGTGACGCATCGGCGTTTTGCAAAACCCCTGAAAGAAGTATACGGCCCCGGCATTAACGCGCCGAGCTTGGATGTGACCTCCGAAGAGTACCGTCCACTGTTAATGGAGATTGAACGCAGCATCACCGCGTTTGACCAGCGGCGTTCCCGCCTGACCGACGCCATGGTGGCTTCCGCCCTGAATCGCATGGGCATCAACCCGGAGATGGATCCCGGCAAGGAGGAATTGGTTCGGAGTTTGCAAATGGATTTGCGCGTGCTTTTAAGCCTCAACGATTATTCGCGCCAGGATTTAATTCAGTCCATCCGCAAAATCAATAAATCCGTCGCCCGACATACCCGCGCCGACGGCCCGCGCGGCTATTTGGATTTCATCTCTAAATATGTCGCGAGTTAATCATAAAAGTGGGTGATCGCCATTGCTGGCGGGGCAGCCACTTTTGGCTTTCAGTTCCGCCCATGAACCGGGTATCGTGCGTGGCGGCGCGTTTTCCGGCGCACAGATGTTCCATACCTGATTCTGAATTTCCCTGTACCGCAAGCCTTACTCGCCATGGTCCTGGGAAAGAATCTTGGAGTGAGCGGCAATAAATCCGGGCGGGCCTCCGCG
This sequence comes from Planctomycetota bacterium, assembly GCA_021818565.1. Classification (GTDB taxonomy): domain Bacteria; phylum Planctomycetota; class Phycisphaerae; order WQYP01; family WQYP01; genus JAMDCX01. The sequence goes on along the minus strand of JAKATV010000174.1, from coordinate 2,018 downwards.
ATGCGAGTTTCCAAGGCCGAGCATTCTCCTAGCGCCGGCATTTATGCCGTCGATTTCGCCGTATGCCCCAGAAAATCGGCGCACCCGAATTGAACGATTCTCGTTCGGGCCTGTCAGCCATTAATCTTGCATCGGCGGGTATTCAGTGTTATAAAACGATTAATTCGTCCAATGCAGATACTGGGTTGTGTGGTATGAAACCAGCCGCGACAACTTTTCCTGATGTGCGTCCGATGGTGGATTCCCTGATCGCCCGGGCCTTGGATCGCCGCGCTTCGGATATTTATATCGAACCGGTCACGGACGGATTTCAGATTCGCTTTCGTATTGACGGGCTGCTGGAAACCATTGAGCAACTCCCCAGTGAGACGGGAGAATCCATTGTTAATCGACTGATGGTCATGGGGCATTTACTGACGTATCGTCGGGATATTCCGCAAGAGGGGCGGATGACGGTAGAGACTCCACGCCGACTGGATGTGCGATTGTCGGTTATACCCACGCTCCACGGTCTGCGGGCCGCGGTTCGTATGCCCGCGGAATTATTTGCGCCCCATCAACTCTCGGATTTATTTCTGCCCCGTCATACGTTGGATTTTCTCATGGAATTCTGCCGCTCGGACTGCGGCATGTTGGCGGTCATCGGTCCGGCCGGGGCGGGCAAAACCACGACAATTTATGCCCTGCTGGATCACCTGGCCCGCACGCAGCCGGGTATCAGCATTGTTTCGCTGGAAGACCCCATTGAGCGCGGTATTGCGGGCGTAACCCAAATTGAGGTCAGTCCGTTTGGCGAGTTGGATTACCAACGCGCTTTGCGCAGCATGTTGCGGCAAGATCCGCAGGTGTTGTCCATGGGTGAAATTCGCGATAACGCCACAGCCTCTCTGGCGGTGCAGGCGGCCTTGACGGGACACCGTCTGGTGTGCACCATGCACGCAGGATCAGCGGCCGGGGCGATCAGCCGAATGTTGGAAATGGGTATTCAGCGCTATCAGATTACCAGCAGCCTCTTTGGCATATTGAATCAGCGCCTGGTGCGGAGAAAGACGGATACCGGATATTCCGGACGCCTGCCGATTGCCCAGTGTGTCCGCATGGATCAAACCGTGCGTTCGGCGCTGCTGGATCAAAGCGATTCCGCCGGCCTGGAAGCGGCGATGCGCAAATCAGCGGCGTATCATGGGCTGGATGATGCGGCACGAGATTTAACCGCCCGCGGTGTCACCGATCAAGCCGAAGTGGATCGGGTTCTGGGTCCGCAGGTTGATAGCGCGGCAGTTGCATCACCGATGCTCTGACCAAATATCGCGCAACGGCGTACACTGATTCCCGTGAAAATCGCGGGCGCATCACGGTGGAAGTAAGGAGTGAACCATGGATGGCAGTTTTGGCTATCGAGCCCAATTGGATTCCGGGCGCGAACTTTCCGGCACGCTTAACGCGCCGGATCAAGCCGCCGCGATGTCGGCGCTAAACGCATTGCAGTTGAAAGTACTGGAACTTTGGCCCGCCGGTGCCCCTACGCGCACGCGGCCGCTGGGCGCTGAGGATTTTAAGAGTTTTAATCAGCAGTTGGCGTTGCTGATAAAGTCCGGCTTGCCGCTGGAGACCGGATTGCAATTATTGTCGGCCGATGCGCCGCGCGGTCGGCGTTCAAGCGTTCTGTCGGCGATCAGCGCGGATTTACAGGCGGGCCTTACGCTGCCGCAGGCGGTGGCAAAACATCGCGGCGAATTTCCTCCGGATTATGCCCTGCTGCTGGATGCGGGCATCCGTACCAGTAATCTTTCCGAGGTGCTGGTGAATTTGGGCAATCATCTGGATTTGCGGCAAAAGCTCAGGGAGAGTATTTCCCGCGCGGTGGCGTACCCGATATGTGTGATCGCTGCGATGCTGGCGGTACTGATGTTTTTGGGATTAAAAGTATTTCCCTATTATCAGAACTTTATTCAGCGGTGGATGACCCCCAGCCGGGAGCACATCTTCTACGGCATGTACAATTTTCACACGCCGCT
>JAKATV010000149.1 GCA_021818565.1 Planctomycetota bacterium | reverse complement strand
TAGCGCAACAGGCCTTCTAGTTAGGAGAAAAGCCATGCCGACCGCAGCCGCCCCAGCCCGCATTCCAGTAGGAAAAATCAAGAGCTTCGGGCCATTTGGTCCGAAATATGAGGTTGGTCAAGCTCTTCGTCAATTGGATGACGGCGATTGGATGATCGAGATCACGATGATCGAAACTGGCGAAAAGGCGGAGTACCGGTGGACGTATATGTGTGACGATCCGGAGGCACACTGATGTACGCGGTAGCGTTTGACCTCGTGGTGGAGGAGACCGAAAAGCATCATCCGAAAGGTGTGACACAGGCCTAAACCGAGATTGGCGCGGTTCTTTTGAGAAACGAACAGGAAGTTAGGCAAGGCAGTCTTTATGTCACCGACGACGAGAATATGGCGAACCTGTTTCTCGCTATTCAGTCGTTGCGTACTCAGACATGGTTTCCAAAATCCGTACGCGACATTCGCGCCTTCCGCATCGAACAGTGGTCGGACTTCACTGCTGTGGTGAAAAGTTAATTTCCAAGGGTGCCAGAAAGCGCCATCCGGCTAAAGCCACGGACAGTCAGGGCCATGGGGTCGCTGAGTCCTTGGCAAGACTCGGTGGCGGGGCGATAGATACGCCGCCCAACGCCAGGGCGACGTTCGTTGATCAAGGCTCATCTTCCATGTCCGCATCTGGAACGGTTGCGGGTTCGTCGGGGGAAGCGGCGGGTTGGGACGCTTTGATGGATTCCCAGTCTTCCATGGTGATCAGAACTTCACTGGCTTGACTGCCCTTATACGCGCCGACGATACCCGCGGCACGCATCTGATCAATCAGGCGGCTGGCCCGGGAGTAGCCGATGGTCAATCGTCGCTGTAGTAAACTTACCGAGCCGCGGCGTGTTTCGATAATAATTTTGACCGCTTCATCAAAAAGCGGATCTTTTTCCGCTTCATCCAGTCCCGTCGGCGCGCCGATCTGCATAAGCTCCGGATGGAATTCAGGCTGGGCGATATCTTTCAAAAATGCGCAGATACCTCGAATTTCCGCATCTTCCACAAAGGCTCCCTGCCCGCGCAGAAGTGCGCCGCCATTGGGTTTAAGCATCAGCATATCGCCCTGCCCCAAAAGCAGTTCACCGCCGGATTGATCCAGCATGATGCGCGAATCCAAACGAGAGCGCACCTGAAAGCAGATTCGTCCCGGCATGTTGGACTTGATCAAGCCGGTGACCACCTGCGCTTCGGGGCGCTGCGTGGCAAGAATCAGGTGAATTCCCACGGCCCGGGCTTTCTGCGCGATGCGGACAATATGCCCTTCCACTTCCTTGCTGGTCATCATAAGATCGGCCAATTCATCAATGATGATCACGATGTACGGTAAATGGAATGGAATGCGTGCCTCTTCCTCCGGATTGCTGGGTTGAAACCGCTCAATAATCTGTTCGCGGGATAACTGATTAAACTGTTTGATGTGCCGCACGCCGGCTTCGGAGAGCGTTTCGTAACGTTCATCCATTTTTTGCGTGGCCCATTCCAGAACACTTTCCGCCTTGCTCATGTCATCGATAATCGGTGCCATCAGATGCGGAATTTGTCGATAATCCTGCATTTCCACCATTTTGGGATCCACCATAATCATTTTTACATGATCCGGGCGCTGGGTTAAAAGCAGTGTCATGATAATGGAATTGATGCACACGGATTTTCCCGATCCGGTGGTGCCGGCAATCAACAGGTGCGGCATTTTGGCCAGATCCTCCACCAGCGGATTGCCGGAGGCATCTTTGCCCAGGCACATGGGAAGAGCCATTTTAGATATGTCTTCATGTGCCAGTTGCATGAGTTCCTTCAGGCGGACTTTTTCCTTATCCAGATTCGGTACTTCAATGCCCATGGTGGATTTGCCCAGGATATTGTCAATGCAGCGGACCGGCGGGCTTTTCAGCGCGCGGGCGATATCTTTGGACAGCGCGCCAACTTGTGAGCTTTTTATTCCCGGCGCAAGTTCCAATTCATATAGCGTTACCACCGGGCCGGTATCAATCGCCACAACTTTGCCGTCAATGTTAAAACTCGTCAGGCAGGACTCCAGCACTTTCGCATTTTGCCGGACAGCTTCTTCCTGCCCCTCCGTATTGGCTGGCTCGGCATCTTCCAGCAGATCCAGTCCAGGCAGTCGGTAATTGCCCAGATCCTGCTTTTGTACCGGTGGCGTCTTAAATGGCAACAGCATGTCTGCGACAATGGGTTTGGGCCGCCGCACCACAACGGGGGCCGGTTCCGGTTCTTCCGCCTTGGGTATGGATTCGGTTGAAGCATTGCTTTCAGCGTTCTGGGCGGACTTTTCTTTTTCCGCATCCTTGGCCATGGAAGGTGCCACGGCGGTCGCCAGTTGTGAGGCGGATTTTGAGAGTGTCAGACGTGGTTCGGGCTTTTTTCGAATATTGGTTTTGGCCTTGCGGGAGAACAGCGCCTTGAAGATGGACCCTACCAGACCCAGTAGCCCCGTTGCGGCCGCGGAGGCCGCATCGCCGGCGGAGTCAGCGATTTTTTCGTGTGGCACTTTTTTCCAGGTATGACCAATCCACATCAGCAATGCGATGACGATCTCATCCGCCGCCAGCAGCAGCCCGATAATCAGTCCCACCAGTAAAATCAGTACGGACCCCGCCGTGGAGACATGCAATTTAAGAAAATGCCCAATCGCGGCACCCAATATGCCGCCTGGGCCGGCCGGCAGATTACTACCCCAGCCCAGAAGATTCGCCATACCGCTGGCGACCACCAGCAGCACGGCTCCACCGATAAGTCGAAACGCGGCCTGTGTGAGGTTTCCGCCAACGCTCCAGACCATCAAAAGCGCCGCCGCCATAGCCAAGGCGACCCACGTTCCCGGCCCAAGGTTATTCATCAGCAAATAGCCAATGCTGGAACCCACCGGCCCGCACCAGTTCTGCACAGGTACTGATTGTGTGTGATAGACCGGAGAGCTTGCCAGCATGGTGGGATCTGACGGATGAAAAGACATCACCGCCAGCATGATAAACAACCATACCGCCCAGCCCAGTGGAACCAGGCATAAACGCATGACGCGCTGGTGTCGCGGCCCTGATTTGCTTGCCATGATAAACCTCGACTTCCAATGTCTTGTGGTCGGTTCCAATACCGGCCCGTTCACCCCCGCCATCCATCGCGGAGTACAGTAATACATTCTACCCTGAATATCGGTATAAACCAGCCAATGCACCTCACGCCCAAGGCCCGATAGGGCAGACAGGAGACACTGGTGCAGTAGAGCAAATTCGGCGAGCGCAAAAGAGTTGCCGCCGCCGTAACAAGGTGGCTCCTGCGGCCTGCTCTCAAGTCTCCGTAACGCGAAATTGCGATTTGTGATTTGCGGTTTGTGATGCCCCGGTTTTATCCGCGTGATCAGGGGAATCCCCAGCTGCTTT
>JAKATV010000460.1 GCA_021818565.1 Planctomycetota bacterium | reverse complement strand
AAAATAATAATTGCCGCCGATGTACAACACCAGTTTGGCATGAAAGGGATCACCATGAAAATCCGGCATGTCATCCACTTCCGGCACGGTGAACTTAAAGCCCTTGTCGGTGGCGGAATTATTTTTTCCACCGCTCCATGGCGGAAAAATGGCTTCCTTATAACTTGGCGAATAGACGCGGCCCCGCCAATCGGCTGGCGCTTTGGTGCCCGTGGCCCAAAGCAATCCGCCGGTCATCACTGTGGCCGCCAATGCCGTCAAAGTGATCATGCGTTTTTTTAACATCATTATGTTCCTCCTTCTGCCAAGGGGTGCGTCATTTCGTGTAGCTGTAACCGGCCAGTTCCAATTCCGGAATGGTTCCGACAATACCCGGCGTTAAAACGGCACCAGGAATCAGATGGTTGGTCAACTCCGCAGCCAATTTCTCATGGCTCAAATGATCGGGGTTATGCCCCTTGGCCATCAGGCCGCCGGAAAATTCCCAGATTGCATTATGGCACGCCAGAAACACGACGCCGCGCTGCATCAGCAGCGGAATGCAATTTGATTCCGGCGAAAACAAACCGGTCGGGTCGTTATAATCCGCTGCGGTTTTACCCTGCATGGCTTTGGGAATATCCAGAAATACATTGCGCTTAAACTTGCCGCCGATCATGCCCGGCAGGTTGTATTTGTCCCAAATGTATTGATCATAAAGCGGCAAATGGCACGTGCCGTGATTAGCCGATACCGCCAGAAAATCCGGATGCTTAAATGACCAGATTTGCGCATTAAGGCTGTTGCGCATGAGGTTCAGCCAGGGACTGGCAATATCCGTGTTATCCCACACCTGCTTGGGCTTGGCGCGATAATGCAGCAGCGCGTCCAACGCCTCGCTGTCCCACTGGTGCGGGTCAGTGAGAATCATGGGAACAGTCTTGAAATCCCGGCGGCGCGGGGCGGCGGCCAATTTGGCCGTCAATTCTTCCAGGTTTCGCGCGCCATGCGGCTCCAGCGGGGCATTATCCATCGCGTCCGCGGCTTGGGCTGCGCGGGGCAGTGCCATCATCGCGGCACCGGCGATTGATCCGCCTGCCAACAGGCCTAAAAGCTTCCGGCGACCCATGGGAACATTTGTGGAATCCTGATGTGGTGTGGTCACGATACATCTCCTTGTAAAAGTTTTCTCGAAATCCATGCTCAAAGTATAGCGCGCGCACAATGTATTAAGCAAATAAATGATTGCTATATGTGTCATAATATTGCATTATCGCTAGATGCTGTTGCGCCTACGGCCATGACGACAAGCCGGCGGTGTCACAAATCAGGCAATGCTCGCCAACCCCATGCCCAAGCCGCGGTCAACGGCCGGCGCGGGCAGCGATCTGGCAAATCTGAATTTTGCGGTCATGACAGAATTTGGAAGTACGCGCCGGCATCTGGTGAATGATCGGACGGCCAACTGTCGTGGCCTTAATGAGCTGCGGTGCGCTTACAATTGTGACATTAGATTGTTTTGTTCCAGAACCAGGACAAGTTGCTGATAAATGGGTGCCGGGTGGACAGACTCCGGGGGAATAAGATGCGCTGATCGCGCGGACCGGGCCAGCCGGAGCAATACCTCGGCGACATCGCTTTCTGGGATGCCTTTGACCTTCACGCCGCGAAAATTGCTGAGAAGGCACTGAATGGCTTTGGGTAATCGCCTTTCATCAATGGAGCCGTCACCTTTCAGATAAGGTAATTTCCATGTTCCCGGCTTATTTGCATCGCCCACCCATGCGAAGCAATATGCAGGAAGTTTATACTTTGAATGCAACAGAACGCCTTCCTCCGGCTGCTCCGGGTGCGAAGCTATACGCGGTCCATCTCCAAAAATTGCGTCGGTCACCACCGTGCCTTCCAGCGGTCGATACACGCCGTGCACGCTGACCCACCACAGCGATTCCGGCGGCGATTCATGAGCAAGATTGACCACGACGCGGTGTTGCAATCCGCCGTTGATAATGTCCGCGGCGTAGAAAATGCACCCGTCGGTTACGGCCACGCGAGTGATACGCTGCGCGTCGGCGTATCGCCGGGCCTGTTCCAAAGCCGCAGCCAACGATTGCTTGCCAGGCCGAAGCGTCCCGGGCTTTTTTACTTCGATAACCAGATACTTCTGAAGATTCTGGCTTAATACAATGTCGGCATATTCCATTTGATAGGCCAGATCGCCTTTGGCCCAATCCAGCACACCGGTCAGCAGGTCTTCTATAATGGCCTCGGCAACTTTTTCCGATTCATCACCGTGGCGCAGTCGATCATTGCGGGTTTCCAGAAATGCCGGCCAAGCCGCGTGCAGGCGGGTAACGCAGGCGCGATAGCTGGCAAGCGTCAAATAAGTTGGTTCGGCCATGGCTGATCCTTAAGGGCGACACATGTGGTATTTATAACGGAGATCGGCAATTTTTGCCTGCGGATATTGAGGGACACGTTCTTGCCGCGACTAATGTAGCCGGTGATAATGCTCTGATGCCGCGTGTACACAAATGTCAGCGTTTTTGGAAGCAGTCGCGGGAACGGTTTTAATGGTCAAAATACAACTATGAAAAATCTGTTCGCCGAGTTTTGAGGATTTGCCGTTTAGGAGCAAACATGCCACGAAAACGCAGGCAGCAACTTGTCAGCCAAATGCTTGAGAACCTCGACGCGTCCGCATTGGAACAGTACGAGCACATTAGCCGCCGGTATACCCGTGGGCGCGATGGTGTGTATGCCCTGTATCGCAACGACACTCTTTATTACGTCGGCCTCGCCCGCAATTTGCAGGGGCGGCTCAAACAGCACCTCAAAGATCGGCATGGGGGTGCGTGGAATCGCTTTTCGGTCTATCTGACGATCGGCAATTCGTTTGTTAAGGAGATGGAAACCTTGCTGCTTCGCATTGCACGGCCTAAAGGCAACAAGCAGCTTGGAAAATTTGTGAAATGCCAGGATCTTCGCCGCGCATTCAGGCATGACTATAAGGCGGACGTGGAGGAAAGATTCGGGCAACTGGTGGGCCGCAAGAAAGTTGGAACATCGCCGCGTGCAAAGCCCGCGGACGATGGCCGGCCGGCGCTGGCCGGCTTTATAAGGAAGGGTATCGCCCTCCGCGGCTGGTACAAAGGAAAAGAGTACAAAGCACGGGTGCGGAAAAACGGTTCGATCAAATTTCAAGGCCAGATATTCACCTCCCCGTCCGGAGCTGGCATGGCGGCCCGAGGCCACTCGACCGATGGCTGGCACTTCTGGTGCTACGAGCGGGCACCGGGGGACTGGGTACCGCTTAACGAACTTCGGAAGCACGGGCGGCATGGCTGAAAGTACCACAATGCGGCGGGTGTTGCACCTCCATGGGCGCGGCAAGGTTTCCGGGTGGTTTTAAAAACTCTGCGGAGTTTGGCCTCATCAGCGCCGAGGCAAGACTGT
>JAKATV010000114.1 GCA_021818565.1 Planctomycetota bacterium | reverse complement strand
CCGTTATTTCGCCAGCCTCATGGGTATGGGAACTGATTATTTAATGGGCCGCGATAGTCTGCCCGACAACGCCAAACTCTATTTTTCCGGCCGCCTGCTGGCCGGTGTGCGTAATCCGGACGGCTTGCGGTCGATTCTCCATGAATATTTTGGCGTAAGGGTGGATATTGAGGAATTCTCGGGCCGCTGGCTTGTATTGCCTGCGGATTGCCGCTGCCAGTTGGGTTCCAACCCCGCGTCCGGGATGCTGGGACAAACACTGGTTGTAGGATCCCGCATCTGGGATGCTCAGGGAAAATTCAGAATTATCATAGGCCCAATGGGACTGTCGGACTTTAACCGAATATTACCCGGCAGCGTTGGTTTTCAGAACCTGTGCGACTGGGTAAAGTTATATCTCAATGACGAAATGGAATGGGATGTGCGCCTGATTCTCAAGGCCGGTGCCGCACCTCCCATGATTTTAGGACAGGATTGCCGTCTGGGCTACACCACCTGGCTGCACACAAAGGAATTGGATCACGACCTGCGAGATTTGGTTTGCCGCCCGGTCGCGGTTTAATAACTGGAATAGGGATTTATGTATGGCAGAAATCAGTCGTTCCGCGTTGTTCGGTAAGTTAAATAAGGTGGCCTATAAGTCCATTGAAAGCGCCACCGTCTTCTGCAAAATGCGCGGCAATCCCTACGTGGAACTGGTGCACTGGATGAATCAGATTCTGCAGTTGGACAATACCGACCTGCATCTGATTATCCGTCATTTTGGTCTCAATCCATCTAAATTGGCCGCGGATATCACCGCCGCACTGGATCGCCTGCCGCGCGGTTCCACATCGATATCTGATTTGTCTTCCCATATTGATGAAGCGGTGGAGCGAGCCTGGGTTTACGGATCGCTGGTTTATAAAAGCACGCAGGTACGCACCGGTCATCTGATCCTTGGTATGGTAAAAACCGGAACGCTGCGTAACAGCTTGCTGAATATTTCCCGTGAATTTGAAAAAGTGAAAGCGGAGCAGTTGTCCGATGATTTCGGCAAAATTACCTCCGGCTCCACCGAAGAACTTCTAGCCCCCTCTGAAACCGAAGGCAGTGGCGCACCTGGTGAAGCCAGCGGAGCCATCGCGCCGGCGGCTATGGGTAAACAGGAGGCACTGGCTAAATTCTCCATTGATTTAACCGCCCGCGCCAAATCCGGTGAACTAGACCCCATCGTCGGCCGGGATGAGGAAATTCGGCAGGTGGTTGATATTCTCATGCGTCGGCGGCAGAACAATCCAATTCTTACCGGTGAGGCCGGCGTCGGAAAAACCGCTGTGGTGGAAGGTTTTGCGCAGCGTGTCGCCGCCGGTGAAGTGCCGCCCTCGTTGAAAGATGTCAGTGTTCACACGCTGGATATTGGTCTGCTGCAGGCCGGTGCCAGTATGAAGGGGGAATTTGAGCAGCGTCTGCGATCCGTGATTGAAGAAGTGCAGGCTTCACCCAAGCCCATTATCCTCTTTATTGATGAGGCCCATACGCTCATTGGAGCCGGGGGTGCCGCCGGAACCGGCGATGCCGCCAATTTACTCAAACCCGCCCTGGCCCGCGGCACGCTTCGCACCATTGCCGCTACCACGTGGGATGAATATAAAAAGCACATTGAAAAAGATCCCGCGCTGACCCGCCGGTTCCAGGTAGTAAAAGTCGAGGAACCTTCGGAACATAAAGCGATTTTAATGCTTCGCGGACTTATTGCTCCGCTGGAAAAGCACCATCGTGTGCAAATTCTTGATGAAGCCATTGACGCCGCTGTGGGATTATCCCATCGTTACATTCCATCGCGGCAGTTGCCGGATAAAGCCGTCAGTCTTATTGATACCGCTTCCGCCCGTGTCGCGGTAAGTCAGCACGCTTTACCGGCGGAACTGGAAGATTCCAAACGCCGCGTTGAAGCGCTGGAAATGGAAATTCAAATTATAAATCGTGAAACGGCGGTTGGGTTGGATCACACCCATCGGCTCTCTGAAGTGAATGGCCTTTTAGAAAATGAGAAAAAGCGTTTCGCCAAACTGGACGCCAAATGGAAGCAGGAAAAGCAACTCGTTGACAAAATTCTCGACATTCGCCATTCGTTACGTGCCGCCGCCGAGCCGATTGACAGTGCGCCGGAACCCGCGGTAGCTCCATCCGCCAAGTCCAAAGCCAAAGCGGCCCCTGCCCCGGCCGAAGCTGCTCCCAGCTCCAAACTTACCAGCGAACAGCGTGATGTCATGCTGATCGATCTGCGTAAATTACAAGCTGAGCTTTCCGCATTGCAGGGCGAATTACCCTTGATTTTCCCAACCGTGGATCAGCAGGCCGTGGCATCTGTTGTCGCGGACTGGACCGGCATTCCCGTGGGCCGCATGGTAAAAAATGAAATCGAACAAATTCTTAAACTGGCGGATCATCTGGAGAAGCGCGTGATCGGCCAGCGCCATGGCCTGGAAATTATTGCCCGCCGCGTGCAGACATCCCGTGCCAAACTCGATAATCCCAATCGACCCATCGGTGTATTTATGCTGGCAGGTCCGTCGGGTGTGGGTAAAACCGAGACGGCATTATCCTTGGCGGAAACACTTTATGGCGGCGAGCACAATTTAATAACCATCAACATGAGTGAATTTCAGGAATCGCATACCGTCAGCACGCTTAAAGGCTCTCCGCCGGGGTATGTCGGTTACGGTGAGGGCGGCGTATTAACCGAAGCGGTGCGCCGCAGGCCCTATTCAGTGGTACTGCTGGATGAGGTGGAAAAAGCCCACAAAGATGTCCATGAGATTTTCTTCCAGGTATTTGACAAAGGGTGGATGGAAGATGGTGAAGGCCGCATGATCGACTTCAAAAACACCATCATCATCCTGACGACCAATGCCGGGCAGGATTTGGTGGTCAACATGTGCAAAGACCCCGATTTGCTGCCGGACGCCGAAGGGTTGGAAAAAGCCCTGCGCGGGCCGCTGGTAAAAGTGTTCCCCGATGCGCTGCTCAATCGCCTGGTTGTGGTTCCGTACTATCCAATTTCCGCAGCCATGCTCAAGCAGATTATTAACCTCCAGCTTTCACGCGTGCAAAAGCGTGTTCGGGAAACCCATAAGATTCCCTTTGAATATGATGAATCGGTGCCAAAACTCATTGCCGAGCGGTGTACGGAATTGGAACGCGGTGCCCGCATGGTCGATGCGATGATCACCAATGTTCTTTTGCCGCGGATCGGCCATGAATTTCTCACCCGCATGATGGAAGGCCGGCAGATTGATCGCATTGCGGTGACCGCCGAGACGGGCGAATTTAAGTTTAACTTCGGCGGAAAATAGTAATCATGACATTCATGCCGCGTGGCATTGACATGCGGAACGCCGTCGCTTATTCAGGAGCTGAACCATGGCAAAATTTAAACAGGGACATCGGGAATTAAGCATCGATACGCCGCTGGGTTCGGATGTATTGCTGCTGACTAAATTCACCGGCACGGAAGCGTTAAGCGCGCCATTTGAATATGAACTGGAAATGCTTTCCGAGAAGCCTGATATTAATTTCTCCGATATCCTGGGCAAGAATGTTTCGGTTTCGCTTTCCGCAAAAGCCGGCGCACTATCTACTGCGTCAAGCGTGCGCTATTTTAATGGTTACATCTCCCGTTTTGAGCAGACCCACAGCGAAGGCAATATCTATCATTATTCGGCGGTGATGGTTCCCTGGCTCTGGTTTTTAACGCGGCGTCGCGATTGCCGGATATTTCAGAAACTTACCGTACCGCAAATTGTCCAGCAGATATTTTCTGATCTGGGATTTTCCTCGGTGGTGGATAATGCCCTTACCGCAACTTACCGCACGTGGGATTACTGCGTTCAGTATCGTGAGACCGACTTTGATTTTGTCTCGCGCCTGCTGGAAAATGAAGGCATCTATTATTTTTTCAAACATGAGAAAGATGCTCATGGCGGCAACATCACTCATAAGCTGGTGCTTGCGGATGGTGTCTCGGCCAGTGTGAATATCAACGGGGATGCCAACATCAGTTATCTGGGGTCTAACCGGGCGGCCAAAGGCGAATATATTCGGGATTGGAGAATGCAGCAGACGCTGCAATCCGGTAATTTCATGCTCAACGATTATGATTTTACCGCACCCAAGAAATCGCTTCTGGCATCCGCCGCCAATACCGCCGGTGTTGTCAGCCAGACTGATCATCGTGTTTACGACTATCCGGGGGGGTATACCCAGTCCTCCGATGGCAGCAATTATGTGCAGGCCCGCATGCAGGAGCAACAGGCGGGTTTTGCGGTAGCCTCCGCAAGTTCCAATAATCACGGTGTTGAGGCCGGCTATCTGTTTACTTTGGTGGATCATCCGGTATCGGCTATGAATCAGACCTATCTGATCCGTAGCGTGAAGTATGACGTACGCAACGAGAATTATCTGCAGGATCAGCCGGGGCCTGTGGACACCACGTTCACCTGCAATCTGACCTGTTTTGAATCCAGCCAGCAATTCCGCCCCGCACGCAGTACGCCTAAGGCTCTGGTACGCGGCCCGCAGACGGCAGTGGTGGTAGGGCCGGCAGGTGAAAAAATCTACACCGATGAATATGGCCGGGTAAAAGTGCAATTCTACTATCTCACCTATGGCACATCCGATCAAAACTCCTCCTGCTGGATACGTGTGTCACAATCTTGGGCCGGGGCACCCAACAACGGATTAAACTGGGGCGATATGGCATTGCCACATGTTGGCGATGAGGTCATCGTAGACTTTCTGGAGGGCGATCCGGACAAACCGCTGATCACCGGCCGGGTGTACAACGCGGATAACATGCCGCCCGAGCAGTTGCCGATCAACAAGCACCGCCGGGTAATGGAGGACGATTATGGTAATCGGATTGTATTAGATGCGACTCCGGCGAATGAGCATATTAAGCTCTACAGCCCCACTAATCAGTCAGGACTGACCTTGGGCTACGGAGGCTCAAATCCCGGCTGTACTGCTGTGACCAATGGAGATAACTTCTCTTGGAAAAAGGGCCTTGACGGCACTGTTACATTGGGAGGCTCGTTTAGCACGACGATCGGCGGAGATGTCGCCAATACCCTCGGGGTGGACTTCAAAAATGTTCTCGGTGCGAAAATCGAGATGACTACCGGCTTGGAGTTTGCGATCTCCAATGGCATGGGATTTAGCAACGAGTTAGACGTTAAGGGAAGCAAGATGCTATCCCTTGAGGATGTGCGGATTATTTCGGCCAAGGAAACCCACATTCTCGGCGGCGCCGGCGCGGGAACAGCCTCCGACGGACATCTCTCGCAGGATGGAATTACCCTTCGGACTGGTACGAACGACAAGCCTGTCAATGTCGCGGGTGCTATGGCGGCAGTCCGGATGCTAAGCATATTTGCGTCGGTTTTCCCAGCCGCCGGCGCTGTCGCCGCTGGCGTTGAAGATTTGGGGTCATCACTAAACTGGGATCACGGCAGTAAAGCAAGCAAAACCATCGCTGAGGACGGCATAGCCCATGCCCTTGAATTAAGTATGGTCGCCGGCGCGATTTGCGCGGTTCTTAGCTGCGTGATTATGAAACGGTACGTCACGCCGAAAATAATCGGGCAACAACCATCCGCGAATGCTACTCTTACGATGATGCACGGTGGGGAAATTGAATTGTCAAACGCCGGTAGTGCGTCTCTCAAAATGAAAGCTGGCGGGGAAATCACAATAAAGGCTGGCGGAGCCATCAAACTCCATAATAAGGCAAATAAGGTCACAATGACATCCGCTGGAACCAAGTGGAACGGGAACTTTTTCTGGGTGGAGCCAATGTGACGGCAGCGCTAGAACTACCGCTCGGGGATTACCTCGCCAGAGCGGAGCCAGCGTTATGACGCTGCCGAGGACAGGTAAGCTGATACAATTGTGTTTGGATTTTGGGCTTCGGAATTTGTTGTGAAAATAACGAATCTGACAAAACAAACCTTCGCTCCTCTGGCGGGAAGAACCAACTTTCCCGGCCATTCCATGACACTAATTGTCAAAGCCACGTACAGCTTAAAGCCCGGTCAGCCGCCGGTGGCTATCCCAAAGCAACCGTTTCCAACCGGCGATGAATTTTATCCGGATGATGAGGAAAAAAGCGGACCGCCGCGCTATGAATCCGATTTTGCCTATTTCAAACCGAAAGCCGATTTGCTGTTGGTTGGTACCTGCCATCCGCCGGGCGGTAAGCCCATTCCCGTGTGCCAGGCGGTATTTCAAGTCGGCGATAGGGCCGGTAAATTAACGGTCGCCGGGGATCGCCGCTGGGAAAAAAAGTTGCTTAGCCGAAGTGCTACGGCTCCGCAGCCTTTTCGTACCATGGCGTTGCGTTATGAAAATAGTTACGGCGGCCCGGCGTTTGTTGCCAATCCAATCGGGAAAGGCCATGAGGCTCAGCGTGGCGGACAGGGGCAGGAAATCTGGCAGTTGCCCAATATTGAAAATCCCGCACAATTAATTCAAAGCCCGAAAGATCGCCCCTTTCCCGCTGGTTTTGCGCCGCTAAGCGCCAAATGGCATACGCGCGCTGGTAAGCTCGGATCCTATGGCGGCAATTATCGCAAAACCCGTTGGCCCTGGTTCCCCGTGGATTTTGACTTCGCGTACTTTAATGCCGCCGCTCCGGACATGCAGGTGGAAGGTTTTTTGCGCGGCGATGAACCTTTGCTTTTTGAAAACCTCCATCCGGAACACGCAAAATATGAATCGCGTTTGCCAGGTGTACGTGTGCGCTGCTTTATCAACCGCGCCGGTGCCACAGAAAAACAGGCGGGAAATTTTGAAGAAGTGCCGATGCATCTCGACACACTCTGGGTGGATATGGAAGCGGAGAAGCTGGTGCTGCTGTGGCGTGGCGTGGCGGCGGTAAAATCTGAAGAATTTGAAGATGTCGCCGATGTATTTATTATGGATGAAAACTTGGCGGAAACGCCCGCAACGCTGGAGGCTTGCCGCCGGAAATTCCTGCAATCTCTGAAAGAACCCGAGGAATCCGCGGAAGAACCGCCGCCACCGGAAGCCAAACCACCTCAACCAACAGCCGAAGAATTGGCCGCCAAAGAAAAGCAGAAAACGGAAATGCGTAAGCAGATGGAAGCTCAGATTGCTGCGACGTATAAAAATCTCGGTATGGACCCCGCCAAGGTGTCGCCGGAAATAAAAGCCAAACAGGCGGCCATGCTGGATCAAATGCTCGAAGACGACCCGGCCAAAGCCTCTGCCATGCACGAGGCGGACTTGCAGAATCAACTGAAAACCGCAATGTCCAAGCTGGGCCTGGATCCGGATAACCTGCCCGCCATGAGCGCCAAAGCCCACGCCGAACAAATTCGATTCTGGGAATCGCAGGGACTTTCGCCGAAGGAAATGGCCGGCAATCCCAATCTGGCAAAAATGGCCTCGCTCATGGGGGCCTTGCTTCCAAAAATGGGCCACAACCCGGAAGATTTATCCCCGCTGATCGCCCAGATGAAACAGGCCCGGGCCAAGGCCGGTATCCCCGAACCCGAAGCCGAAGAGCCCTCGGAAGCTCCGCCCGTCTGGACCCGCCAGATGGTGGAACAAAAAGTCGCGATGGGCGAATCACTGGCTAAGGAGAATCTCTCACAGTTAGACCTGTCGCGGCTAAATCTTACCGCTGCGGACTTCTCCGGTGCCAACTTGTCCAACTGTAACCTCAAGGCGTCAATCCTGACTCGATGCAATTTCACCGGAGCCAATTTGGCATCAACCAACATGTCCGAGATTCAAGGATCTGAGGCCAACTTTAGCCAAGCCGCCTTAGCCGGTGCAACACTGGAAAATGCGAATCTGAAACAAGCGGACTTTACGCAATCCAACCTGGCTGGAGCGAATCTGACCGGTGCCATGCTGGATGAAGCCCTGTTTGAAAAAGCCACCCTGACCGATGCTGTGCTTACCGGCGTATCGGCAAAAGAGACATTATTTGTCGAGGCTGATCTGTCACGCGCCAAATTTCAGCAAAGCAAATGCCCGCAGGCTGATTTTACCGCTGCGACCGTCAATCAAACTGATTTTTCCAATGCCGCACTTCCCGAAGCAACCTTTGAAAAGGCAACTGGAAAGCGGGTCAATTTTGCCAAGGCTGATGTGACAAAGTTGCGTGCTGATAAGGCTGATTTCCCGGAGGCGAATTTGTATGAAGCCGGCGGAACCGAGTCAATCTGGGCGGCGGCAAATTTAGCTGGTGCCAATATGCGCTACGCGCAGTTATCCGGTGCCACATTCACTGCCGCGGGCTTGCAGGGGGCTAATGGCTCGGCCGCCAACTTAAAAACCGCCAGACTTAATAAGGCCAATCTTACGGGCGCGATAATGCAGCAGGCAAATTTATTTAAAGCCTCGTTTGAAAAGGCCAATCTGACCATGGCTAATTTAAGCGGAGCCAACGCCTATGGCGCTGAATTTCTTAATGCCGTACTTCAGGGTCTGATTACCGATGGTGCCACCAATGTTAAAATGACTAAGCTCTCCGCGTCGGAAGCGTGATAATAGGCAGAACCATGAGTTACTTTGATACAATCGACTTTCAAAACCTGGATATGTCCAAACTGGACATTAAACGCCTTGCTGAAGAGTTCAAAAATCACAGCAAACTGCTGATGAAGCGCGAAGATGTGATTGCCAAGTTTCAATCCGGCGAATCGCTGGCGGGTGTGCAACTCTGGTGGGTGGATTTATGCGGCGTGGATTTTAAGGGCGTTAATTTTCGCCAGGCCACGTTCCGCTATGTCAAATTTGCCGCCGCCAATCTGGAAAATGCCACATTCGCCGATGCGCAATTTGATAATTGTGATCTCACGGGCGCGAATTTAACCGGTGCCAATTTTACCGACGCCAAATTCACCAATAGCATCAGCGACCAGGCCAGGTTCTGCGGCGCAAATCTATCCGGATTCAGTGCCGCTGCGGAAGTTATGCTCCTGAAGGATCCCCGAACCGTTAAGCCCTCGGCGCGTATTTTGGAGTTGGCGAAAACCAATCCATCCATGACCGATCTGGAGAAGGCGGGCGTCGGATTACATGATATTGGCTTATCTGACGCGGACTTTGGCATGGGCTCCTGCAGCATGAAAGAGGCGGATTTTACTCATGCCGTCATGACCAAAGCCAAATTTGAACATGTCGCCCTGGACGGCGGCAACTTTTCCGGTGCCCAATTAGGTGAATCGACATTTCAGAATTGTGGTATGAAGGCGGTAAAAGGATTAGCTCATGCCACGCTCGCCGGTGCCACGCTGACGGATGTGGATTTTGCGGACTCTCATCTGCCCCAAAATATCGCGGGTTGTACACTTCAAGCCTGCAAACTTCAGCAACGTAATTTTGCCGGCTATGATTTGCAAAAAACGCAATTTTCGGCCATGGACCTTGCCGGCGCCGACTATTCCGGTGCCAAGATGGAATCCAGTGGATTCAGTAATACAAATCTTGCCGCGGCCAATTTCAGCGGCGCCCAACTTAGTGGTGCCGCCTTTCAGGAATCTAATTTATCGGGTGCGGCATTTGCGGGTTGTAATCTTACCACCACCGCGTTTGATCATTGCCGCCTTGGTGGTGCCCGCTTCTCGGGTGCCAAGCTTGATAAAGGCCGAGTTTCCGCCTGCGGCCTTGAACAGGTCGATTTTGCGGGAATGGATCTGACCGGCTGCGATTTTGCCGGCGGTCAGTTGGATGGGGCGAATTTTTCCGGATGCATGCTAACCGGTGCGGATTTTTCCAGGGCGTCGCTGAAAGGAGCCAATATCAGCCGCGCCACACTGCATGAAACCCTGTTTTCCCAAGCTGATCTTTCCGGTGCTGATTTATCGCATAGCACGCTTGAGCACTGTGAAATGGCCGGTGCCAAAGTCGCCAAACTGGACTTGCGCAACACGCGCCTTGAAATGACTGATTTCAAAGCGGTGGATTTCACCGGCAGCCGATTGGGCCGGACCACCTTTTTTAAGTGCAACATGAAGCAGATACAATGTGCCAATATGGACATTACCGACTGCGATTTTTCCGATTCTGATCTGGAAAAGGCGAATTTTCAAAACGCGCGCTTGTCATCGGTAAACATCAGCCGCGCTAATTTGAAATCCAGCAATTTTCAGGGCGCGCATGTGTCGCAGGCCGCGGCGGAGCTGGCGGACTTTACCGGGGCGAATCTCACCGGGGCCAAGCTTCAGAAAGCGAATTTGCGATGCGCTCGCTTTGAGGATGCAACCTTGGACGCCGCTGATTTAACCGCTGCGCAATTGGAGCGTGCCGACTTTACCAGAGCCAAAGCGGTGCGCGCCATTCTGCGGCAAGCCCGCATGACTTACTGCGTCCTGAGTTACGGCACATTTAACAATGCTGATTTTTCAGCCGCCGATCTTAAACAGGCGGACCTGCACCGTATCATTGACATTGGCGCGATTTGGACTGGCGCAAATCTCGACAATGTAAAACGCACCGATGCCGATCTTGCATCCGCTGAAGATTTTCAGCCTCCAAAACCCGAAAAAAATACCTGACAAGGAGAATTATTATGCACCCTGAATTATTAGAACGTGATCCGATGACCGCCAAGGCGCAATTTTCACCCGCTCAAGTGCTCATGGTCTCCGATGACGGGAAATTGAAAATCCGCTTTCCCGATGACCCCGCGGAGCGCGAATTCTGGGCCACCGCCGCGATGGGCTATGGCCAAGTTGCGCAAAGCGGTCAACAGGTACTGATCGCCGGTCAGGACTCTCAGAGTCTTTACGCCATTGGTATAATTTCCGGCCCGCGGAATGCCGCACTGGTGGAAAAGAGATATCTTCCCGGCGGTGGCTATGCGGAAATATCCACAGCCAACGCCCAATCGTATGTACGAATATTTTCCCCCGAAAACAACTTGATTCTGGAACACAATTCCCGCACGCACCAAACCCGCATCCACGCCGATGCCGGCGGATTGGAATTGGTGGCACCGGATGGTGATATGGTGTTTCGCGCTGGAAAACAAATCCGCATGGAGGCTGATTCCGTTGCCATTCATGCCGGTCGGGCCGTGGATGTCGGCATTATCCACGCGCTTAAGGGTGTGTTGTCGCAGCTGCGCCTGCGATCTGATTCAGCAAAGCTTAAGTCGCCTGAAGTCAATGTAACCGCGGAAAATTTTAATCTTACCGCCGATCGCGCCGCCGTAAAAACGTCGTCCTTAACCGGTGAACTCGAAAATATCAAAGTCACCTCACACCGCGCCGAACTGATTACCGAAACACTAATCAGCCGCTGTAAGAATGTCTATCAGAGCGTGGAGGAACTTTGCCAACTTTGTGCCGGGCGGCTTCGAACGATCGTTAAATCCACCTGGCATAGCCGCAGTCAGAACACGTACATCAACACGCAGGAAGATTTCAAGGTTAAAGCCGATCAGATTCATCTGGGTTAATTAGCAGGAGTGTTACTATGTTTCCAGCATCAAGCAAAGGCGGCGGCGTGTGCATGGGCATGCCCGACGTCTGTAAAACGCCGTCGCCCGCCGGGCCGGTTCCGATTCCCTATCCGAACATCGGCAATTTAGCCCAAGCGCAAAAAACCTCCACCAAGGTCAAGTTTGACGGCAAGGAGGCCGCTAATCTCAATACGCAGATGTCCCAGTCGCAGGGCGACGAAGCGGGAACCGCCGGCGGTGTTGTCTCCGGAACCAATATGCAGACCGTCGCATTCAAAAAAGGAAGCATGAAGGTAAAAATTGAGGGCCAACCCGCGGTCTACCTCACAAGCACAACCGGACATAACGGTTCCAACGCCAATATGCCCTCGGGTGCGCAAATTGCTCCCAGTCAGGCCAAGGTTCTGGTTGCGTCGTAGATTCTGACCCGGCGCTTGATTGGATTTCACGCCCGGCGACAATACCCGAGTGTAAATTCCGGCTTCACCCGTGGGGTGTTGCCATTTTGCCGGCCAGTAAGAGGAGTTACGGCACCATGGCCCAACTCGCACCATCCATGCCGACAGGCTTCCAGGCCTGTCCTTTGATTGCCCCGGCGGAGGCGGCGGTTCGGCTTTGCGCCGTGATTCGCCTTAAGGCTGATCCGGTTGCCGGCTGGTTTGTGCCGGTGCGGGAAACATTTGACGCGCGCTGCTTTCTCGGTTGTCTGACCGATCAAGTCGGCACAGTGCTTCAATGGGTTGAAATTGCCATCCAAACTCAGGATTTTGCCAGCGATGGCCCCGAAGCCGTCCGCACGCACTGGAATAATCAGGTACTTGATGAACGCTGGAAAAGTAATTGTCAGGCTGCGCGGCGTGGGGCCGAAGATTCCATCATTACCGGCCAATGGGAAAGCCAACCGTCCGTACCATTATTTTTCGATTTCACCGCCCGCCGCATGCAGGCATTGGTTGACCCCGTTTCCCAGCAAACCTGGAAGCTGTGTTGTGATGACCAGCTTCTGGCGGCCCATAAATTGCCCGCATACTCCAAGAGTTTATTCCGCTATTTGCATATCCAATCGGCGGATGGGCAGGCACTATTTCTGTCCGTGCGGGAAGATGCGCCCGCTAATGAAAATGCACAAATTTTACGCGATGTTCTTACCGAACGCGCCTTAATTGCCTGGAACGCCGGCGGTTATTTAATGCAGGTCTCCAAATTCGGTTCCTTGTCCGCAGACGCTTTTCTTGATGTGCTGGGCGGGGCAAAATACGACGGCCTGCCTGTGGGGAAACTTCCCGCCGATTTTGATAAAGTCGCTCAAGTACTGCGTGATGCCAGTGAAATCGCCACCTCGGGAACGGTATTTCTCGGTCGGCATGGCCAACGAGGCCGCATCATCGAAAGCCTTCATTTGAAGCTCAAATTTCTGGCTGATGCTGTGCGTCAGACGCAGGCCGCGGTCAAGTCTTTACAACGTCCCATCCTGAATTTGCAGTGTTCAAGTTTTCAAATCAGTTTGGCCAATCCGGCTGTCGCGCTGCCATTTTTATGGACCGGTCAGGTGCGGCTGCGTGATTGCGGCGATGCCGCCCGCCTCGACGTGTCCGATGCGCAGGTTCAGGTTTTCACCCATGGTTCAAAACTATCACCGGGCGTGTATCAGCCGACCGTTGAAGGCCGGCCGATGATCACGGAAAAGGCGGCCTTGCGTCTCCGTAATGTTATGACCGAAAGCGACAGCTCAATTTATCTGGAAGGGACATTAACTAACCTCGACGCCATTACGCCACGCGCGGAAGATCTGGTATGCCTGCGTTTTGGAGTCAACGATCAACGTGTGCTGGTGGCGGGTTCGGTTGAACAGGATTCCGCGTTGGCGGTGGGGGAGTATCGCTTCAGATCCCTGCAACAGCCGATGCATCCGCGATTGGCATCGGTCCTCAAAGCCGCGGAGGGTTCTACGTTGCAACCGGTTGGCGTGCAGTGCGTCGCCCGCATGGACACCGCATATGATCTGTATTCTCTGGCCGTGCTGGCCGTAAGAACGCTGGTTGTTCATGCGGCCAATCCGCTGCCGGTGGCGGTGGATGAACTTTACAGCCTGGCGCGGCAGATCGCCGCCGATGATGCGCCGGATAAACCTCTTGATGGCCGTATTATTGATATTCTGTCGCGTGATAATCGCTGGAATAAATCTTTAGGCCCCCAGAACGTCTTTCAAGCCGCGGGAGTTCAAGAGCAGGACAGCGAATTAATTCCGCTGCGGCTATGGGCGGACATACTGGCGTTAATGGTTCAGATGATTCCCGCCGTCGGCCCTGATAGCTTTTGCCGCACATACGGTACAATACCGTCCGCCGCGATGGCCAATGTGTTTGAACCAGTGGCCGAAAAATTGGACCGCCTCTTGATTCAAACACGAAGCCTGATTGTAATTGACTGGCAGGTAAACCGAGAGGTTCACGCGGTGATCCGCCGGTTTCAGATGGGAATGTAACAGAGTTGTTACCAGAATTGGTAGTTAAAAAAAGGACGCACGATGAAATATGAATCGCACAACAGAATCTTTGCGGGCATGATCATGCTGCTGTTGCTGCTGGGGTTAACCGCCTGTTCAAGCGGGCCGATTGACCGCAACACGCAGTTTACGCTGGGCCAGAGCTTGCAGGTGAATAATCAATCCACCAGCACCATTGCCGTTGATCTGGTGGGCGTTAATGCCACAGATTATAAGCGCTGGTACAACTATTCCATGACGCGGTATTTTTCCGCCGGTGATTTGCTGCGATCCGGTGCGGTCAAAGCGACGATTAATTTTACTCCCGGTTCTTCCGCCAAAGTGGTATTCTCCAAACACAATCCAATATGGAAGCAGTGGAAAAAAAATGGGGACACGTATCTATTTGTGCTGGCGCAGCTGCCGGGAATCCGCCAGGATATGCCAGGCCCGGAAGATCCGCGCCGCCTGATATTGCCGTTGCAAAAATCCCGCTGGCCGGATTCCGCCAATCCGATAAGAATTTTGATAAAAAACAGCGGGGTGGTGTGCCTGACGCCTCCTAAGCCGAAAAAGAGCTAAGTATGCGGCTTATATTTCGCGGCGTCCCAAGCTCGACCTGAAGTCCATCACATAGCCGCCGGCTATGCCGGTGGTATCAGCCAGGCCTGACGCGCAAGTCGGGAGATTGTTTTTGGTACGCTTGTTAAGCGTGGTATAGTCGTAACCGCCAGCGAACGCGTGATGGAATTGCCGGGTGCCTAATTTCGGTCAATATCAAACCGATCATATCCTGAGCCGGCAGGCCCTGGGGATATGCTATGCGCTGGAAGATTCCCAATCTCCGGCCAAAGTTGTCCTGGATTTGCATCCGCCTGAGGATCTGTGGAACCCCACGCGCCAACGCGCTGCACAGTCGAGATTTATAGCCAGTTATGATTTTCAGAAATTAGTTGCCCAGCAATCACCGCTTTGGGCTAAAGTCTTTGATGTTCAGGCCAGTGGCAACTCTGGCGCGTTTTGTGTGCGGGAACGCTTTGATTGGCCCATTAGCCGATTGATCCGCCTGCACGTAAAGCCCATGGCCGCCGATCTGCATCATCTGGCAACCACGGTATTAACCGCACTGCTTGACGCGCAGAAACTTACTTCCCGCACACATGGCAATTTGCGGGCGGAACATATTTACGCCTCCAGCAGTTGGATAGCCCAGTCACGCATCGCGTTATCCAATCCGGCAAGCAGTGTCTTCAACCCCGATGCGGTTGCATCGGACGATCTCGTGCAACTCGGGCGCATAATCTGTGAACTTATTGCCGCAAGGCGCTGGACGCCCACGACTCCCCTGGATCCGGCCATGGCCGAATTTAAATCGTTAGGATCAGAAGGAAAAGCCTGGAGCGATTTTTGCGGGTTTCTGCTCAATAAGGATCTGGCGGAGCGTACTATTGCCACTGCTCTGGACCGAGCCATTAAATTAAAACCTCGGAAAAGTCGCAAGCCTATTTATTTAAGTGTTGCCGCTGTGATCATTCTGCTGGTTATCGCGGCATTGGGTTATTTACGACATGCCCGTACACTCGCTGAGATGTCGCGTTTTAATGGTGCGTACGCACCCTATTCCGCCGCTTACACCCAATGGTTTAAAGCCTTTGCCTCCCATCGCAAGGCTCTGTCCAAAGTGCCGGAATTTGCCCCCATTAGTGCCGCGTTATCGCACGGAATTATTCTTAATCCGGATGATATTCTTCATGAATTCACGGGGCTTTTATCAAATCAGCAAATTCAAAAAGACCTCTCCGCGCATCCGCACGAAGCGCAAAAACTCGGCCACGCCATTGTGCTGCTAATGCGAACCGAGCGTATTTTGGGAAATCTGTATCCCCTATTGCGGCAGCAGCAGGGGCGATGGCAAAAGCGCGGTTGGCACACAGCGGCCCTGAGTCTGGATCGCCAAGTTCTCGCAGTCATGCCCAATGATCAATCGCTGGTGCCGTTCCTGAAGCTTTATAAAACGTCCTGGGCCAGAAATCCGAAGTTAAGGCGTTTTGCCCGGCTCTCTAACGGCTTATCTGCCGAGCAATGGATGACGCAATTATCCGCTGCCCGGCGGCTTAGCGTGATCCGGCCCCGGTTGGATACTCTATTAGAACGGTTTTCAAAAGTTAAAGAGCCGGTGCTCAGTACCTTTCCCACGTATGCGCGGCAATATTTGGCGGCATCCTCCAATTCAGCCAATTTGGAAAATCGCGCGGAATCACTGCTGCGTGTAGCCCAAAAACAGTCGAAGGCCTTGGCCGCTTATGGAAAACAAATCCGCTGGGATTTAGTGGCGCGATTGCCGCCGCGGAGCATGACTCTTTCGCCGCAAAAATATTTCCCCGATCTTGCCGGATATAGAAAACTTCCCGGTCCGGAAAATGCCTATCTGGTCTCCCATGTGCAATTTGATGTTGAAGCCCGGAAAGTTCAGCAGCGCATAGGTCATGCTTTGCGACTTCCCAAACCGCCGACGGTGGATTATCTGGCGGAATTAAAGGCCCTGCGCGGGCAATTGCGCGCTGTAAGTAATCATGATCTTTGGATATGGAAAAACCGTCTGGACATTGAACATACCGTCCTGACCGCCCAGAATAATTTGACAAAGTTAAATCAGACCGTTACCGCATTTATTGATTCTCAAATTAATATTAAAAAATGGGTCGCCGAATTTCTGGGCTTTCAGCCCCCCGGGCGGCATTACCGCATCAATCCGCGCGTGCTGCGGATTTCCCGTTATCCATCGGTGAACGCCGCCTATCTGAAGAAAATCACCGCTGTGATTTTTGCGCCGGCCCCGGCCCCGATATCGGCCATTGCGGCCAGTCAGCAAAGCTACAATCTCTTAACCACGAATCTTCGTACGCGGCGGTGGCAGGTGCCCGATATCAGTAAGCGTATTGGAACCATACGCGCCAATATCCGATCGTTATTGGCGGCTGATTTTTCAACCGATCTGGCGAAGTCTCAAGCGGAATTCAGCCGGCCATGGAATAAGCAGGCAATTTCAACCGCGCTTGAACCGGCTCGTGCCGCCGTCATTAATAACGCGTTCGCCAAGCTGTCATGGTCGGGACTGTCGCCGATTATTTCCCGTAAGCCTGCCGCTAACTGGGTGCAACAGCGTCTGACGTTCCGCCAACTTCTTACTGATTTCAACAAAATCGATACCGCATTAAACCAATGCCGACTTCCACAAGATACTCTGTCACCCGGTATTTCAATTTCTACGCTTTATGCAACCGTTCAGAAAAATCCCTGGTGGCACAATGCCAACATTCAAGCCGCTTTAAAACTCAAAATCGCCTTACTGCAACAGCTTGCCGCAATTCATACCGCATCGGCTGTTGCCCTTCCGGCGGATTACCGCCTGGCGTTATCCGCTACCGCCAATAGGGCATTGTTGGTTCGGGCTATCTGGCAGCGGCTTGGTGCGATTCCGGCGTCACCCGGGAATTCACCGCTGGTCTTAGAACGGCGAATTCCGACCCGGTTGGATCAGCTTGTGCCGGAAGACCCCGCTCTGACTCCCGATCGCAAACGGGCGCTGCTGGAGCAATTACAGCGCCAATACCGCCTGCGATGGCAACTGCGGATGAATCAGGCTCTTACGCCGGCGATGGTTTCGCAAACCATTACCGCCGCCGCCGATTATCATCTGACGTTGGCGCATACGCCGCAGTTGCATGATCTGGCGGCGCTGCAAACACTGACGGCTCAAGCCCGCTTTAATATTTTGCTGTATCAATTTTCCCGGCAATCCGTTGGCGTAAAAACGCCGGAAATGGCCAAGAATCTGGCGACCGGCATGCACCAGTTACTGGCCTTGGCGTTGTCGGAACCGGCTATGGAATCTCTGCGTAGTGCCGCTGAAGTTACAGCCTTTGACCAGGGACTTCAGGCCATTATTAAAGCCAAAGCCAATCAGGCACAACAACCCTCCGGGCCGGCGCTTGCGGGATGGAAGCAGGCCAAAACGCCTGACCATGGCAGGGTTTTTACCAGTCCATCGGGTAACTATACA
>JAKATV010000123.1 GCA_021818565.1 Planctomycetota bacterium | reverse complement strand
CCGAATTCCCAATCCTAAACCCGCAGTGGCGCTGCTGCGGAAATAATAGGCATTCTGATAGATGTTGGTGCCGGTGGCATTGGTGGGCACGTAAATATTCAGCCCCCCGCTCTGGAGCTGATTCCAAGCACCATGCGGCAGACCGTCGCCAACGCAATCAGATCTATAGAGATAAAAACATCTTTTAATTGATTCTAGATCGATCCTCCGCCCGCCGCTGGCGCAGCAATCAATTGCCAGATAGGGAAATGTTTTCCGCAACTCATCCCACATGGCATAAAGTCCCTCAATGTATCGGATTTCCGATATACCCTGACGATCAGGCTTATCCATTGCCTGCCAGAAAGGCAACGGTTCGATATTAAAATCATGACGAAGGACTCCCATGCGCCAGTCGTAAATGCGTTTCGCCAGCAGCTTGGTCATCCAGCGCCGCGCGTCGGGATTTCCCATCGCAAACAGGCCGTCACCCGGGCTGAAGCGTAGTACCCACTGGGGATGCTGTACATCGATCGCCGTTCCGGGCCCCACGCGCTCCGGCTCGAACCAGAGAATAAATTGCATTCCATTTTTATTGGCCGCATCGGCCACTGGCCTAAGGCCACGCGGAAAAGCCTTGGCTTTTGGCATCCAATTTCCAACCCCGTCCCACCAGCCTCCCTTGAACCAGCCCGCGTCTATCCAGAATAGCTCCGGGTGATATGAATCTTTTGCGATGGCGGAGATCGCTTGAATTTGATTTTTTTCCGATACATCATTCATCGCGATCTGATAATAGCTGGACATGGATATGGGTGGTATGGCAAGTTTACCGTCAATCCTCGCGGCAAAATGGGCCAGCATGAGCCGACGAAATAGGTTGGCACCATTGATCCACGCATCCCCCCGCCACGGCAACAATGCAATGCTGGGCGTGCGCACAGTTTCACCGGGGTGAAGTTTGAAATGGGTGGTTTGTTGTCCGGCTCGCAGCGACGCGCACCGCTGGGAATCCGTTTGCAGATTCAATACCCATTGGCCAGTCCAACCGATGGCGGCCACCATTCCGCCGCCGCGCCACTGGAGGTTAAAAAACGGGAGAACGCCACTGGAGGACCGCCCCCCCTGCGGTGCCAGGACGATGTGGTCATTCGGACCGATGATCTGGTCATGCGGCAAAAAGTCAAGTGCACTATCCGAGCTTCCGTTAGAGTGATGCAGGATAAAATCCCCGGCGGTTGGCAGCGTCAGGTTCAGGTCAAGCGGCCGAATGTCATGCAGAATCGGCGTATCGACAGAACCATGATTGGTCAGATGCAAAACCCAGTCCACTGCAGGAAAATCATGAAACACCCGCAGATCGCAGCGGACTTCGAGCTTGGTTGCCGGATCGTTATAGGTGATGGCATATCGCGTCAGACCGGCTTCCTGACGTTTGTGCACCTGACGCTTCCAGGCCGACAGCATGTCGCGCAGATTCTTGCCAGCATAGGTAAACGAGAAGGGAACCGCTTTGGAGGATAATGCAGTACATCCAGATATTCCCGGCGTCTTATCCAGCCATTGGGTTTGGCCATTGGTAAAAGTCACCTTGGCGTCGGCCCAGACGGCCAAGTTCGCAACGGGATTTACTCCGCCCGGCGGCAACACATTGATGGTGAATTCCCGACTGCCTTTTAAGTCGATTTTAACACGCACCGGATCCTCACCGGCATAAAGGGCCGGGGATCGGAATATTTCCAGATTCTTAAGGAGCACCACGAAAACAGCTCCGGCGGCAAAGCCGTGATTTGGTGTCGCTGTGGTATTGTCCACCCCGATGTGGGCTTCGAACCATTGGCCCGACTCGGGCAGGCGAATGAGGGTTGGTTTGTTTACAGGACTGCTAACACCACATGGATACTTTTGGGTTCCGATAACCAGCGGCTGTAGCGGCGATATCTCCGACGGCGGTGTCACCGTACCTAAAAATGCTGCCATGGCCCAGATGTTTACGGCGGTGATCTGGTCCGCGAGTTTTGCGTCCTTTTTCGGGAGGCATGCATCATCAAGCAACCATGATTGCATCCGTGCAAGGTTCGCCGCCATCAAATCGTCTGCGGCGGTGCCATCCGGCAAAGGATCTGCGGCAGTTACGGCACCGGCTTCGTTGCTCAACGGCCGGATACCTGATAATGAGCTGTACCCAGTGATGGCCGCCGCAGCGTGGCCTATTCGTTTTACAAACTCCCGTCGATTTACTTCTAACATTGTCGAATCCTCATGCAGATGAATAGTCATTTAATGTACTACTCTTGATTTCAGAGCATCGCCAGGTAAATCAAAGTCACTTGCCTGCATCAGCGTTGGACATGGATGGCGGAACATCCCAGGCAGGCTGCCCCCATGTCCGGTTAGGCTTAGAGCCAATTATACCTCCCACGGCCAAAAGTTGAAGGCTTTATTGCAGGGTGATTGTTGTACCGAAGTAGAATTGTCACCCCTTAGCCGAAATAGAAGTGTCACCTTCGAGTCTGGGGTATACCAGACAGAATGGAAAACTTACTTATGTCGGCTAACGAACGGGTTCGTCTGGATGCGATGCATCGGGTCGAACGGAACGAGGTGACGGTGGTTTCTGCGGCGGTGCTGATGTGCCTATCGCTGCGGCAGGCCCGTCGCCTATGGAAGCGGTATCGTATGGAAGGCGCGGCGGGATTGACGCACCGGTCACGCGGTAGGGCGAGCAATCGGCGGCTGGAAGAAGGCATTCGTGAGCGGATCGTCAAGCGGCATCAGGAGCGGTACGCCGATTTTGGTGCGACACTGGCGTGCGAGAAGCTTGCGAAAGACGGGATGGTGATCAGTCCGGACACGTTGGTGGCGTTGTTAAAGGAGCGGCACTTATGGCAACCGCGTCGGCGGCGCGGTAAGCATCGGTTGCGGCGTGCTCGGCGTGCCAGCTTTGGGAGCATGATTCAGATGGATGGGTCTCATCACGATTGGTTTGAGGGACGTTCGGGTTGGTGTGTGTTGATGGTATTGATCGACGATGCCAGCAATCAGACCTACGCACGATTTTACTCAGCGGAGACAACATTGGCAGCGTTTGACGTATTTGGGCGGTGGGTCAAGAAGCACGGCGTTCCCCGGATCGTGTATGTGGATCGCCATAGCATCTATCGAGACGAGGATCATCCTGATGAGCCTACACAGTTTGGTCGTGCCATGAAGGAGTTGAAGTCGGAGTTGATCTGTGCCCGAAGTCCACAGGCAAAGGGGCGAGTAGAGCGTCGGCATGCGGTGTTTCAGGATCGTTTGGTCAAGGAGATGCGGCTACGGAACATATCGGATAACGCCAGGCACTTGACTGAACTCTTCGAGCTTAGCAGCAGTGCAAAAACAACTTCGTGTTTTTATGGGCCAGTGGCTGTGGGCACAAGTCGGGGCCGGATGATGTAGCTCCAATTTGGACAGA
>JAKATV010000137.1 GCA_021818565.1 Planctomycetota bacterium | reverse complement strand
CCCCACCCCCTTGCGACCGGTGCCCCATTACCGCCGCGATTTGAAAAACGTTTTCAGTAAATCCGCACATTGTTCCGCCAGAACATCGGGCGTGATTTCCAGGCGATGGTTTAATCGCGGATCATCAGTGATGCGAAAAAGCGTTGTCACCGCGCCGGCCTTCGGATCGCGGCAACCAAAAATCACGCGTCTTATCCGGGCGTTGACCAAAGCGCCGGCGCACATGGGGCACGGTTCCAAAGTAACGTACAGATCACAATCGGTAAGTTGCCATCGCTTTAACGCGCCACCCGCCTGCCGCAGCGCGATAATTTCCGCATGGGCGGTGGGATCGCTGTCGATCTGCCGCTGGTTGCCGCCACTGCCGACAATATGCCGCTGACCGTTGATTTCCTGCACAATTAACGCACCGACTGGAATTTCCCCGCGTTCCGCCGCACTGGCCGCCAATGCAAGGGCCGCCCGCATAAACGCTTGATCCATTTCCGCCACGCTACTATCTCCACGCTCAGACGTTTGTCGCATCGCCGGTGGATTTAGGGCCGCGTTGTCAATTTTATTTTCCATGATTAAACCATTACAGACCGTTTCGCAGCATCGCCAGCAGGCGCTGCTGATATTCCAACATCGCCAGGTGCCCGTGCGGCTGCACCACCACCAGCACATCCAGCCCCGGCGGAAATTCATGTTGCGCCAGCCGCCACGCCTCCCGCACCCGTCGGCGAATCATATTGCGTTCCACCGCTGATCCGCACTTTTTCGCTATCGAAATCGCCACACGTGCCGACCCGGAATCCCCCCGCCTCACAATACACGCCATCAGCGGCTTGTTCCGCCGCCGCTGGCCGGTTTTATAAACGGTATCAATAAGCTTTTTCCCGGAAAGCCGATGCGACTTGAGAAACCGCAGAGATTTCGTGCTGCCGCTGGCCGGAAGTGGCGGTGGCGGTGAAAAACAATCATCCTCATCTGCGTTCATCCCACTACTTTACCCCCCCGCCCCGATGATGCAAAGGAACGCGTGTCCCGGGTGCCTCTCAATTGGATAAACAGGCGAAGGAATCGGTCGCACCGCAGGCATCTTGCCTGCATCGGAACCACGACAAAAGCAGGCGGGACGCCTGCGGCACCTATACCGCTCGTGCCCTCGCAGCCGACCATCATTGACGGCCAAGAGAAGCTTGATAATGCACGCAGCCAGCGCACCGGGAGCCTCCCCGAGCCGTCACCGCTCCGCAGGCACACATAGCTGGGTTGTCCCGCAGGCGGGGCGGACCATTTGGCCAGATGCTGAAGAGCAGGGCAAGGAAAGCCTGCTACGCAGCACTATCTGCAGCCACGATTCGGAGAAATAACCTCGTACCACAACCTAACGTGGCTCGAACCAAGCCTTGGTGGTCGCATCACGATAAGGCCGACGACCGGTGCAGGGCAAGGGCGACCTTATCGTAACATTGCTCGTAAATTGATGCGTTGCGAGCCATTTCGTCGGGCTTGACCTTGTTATCACGATATTCCTGCACGCATACCCGCACCAAATCATCGATCACTTCGGGTAGCAGCTCATCTATAGGGACCTTCCATTCAAATTTTCCGACCCCCAAGTCCCAATCCACGTCAGCACGAAAGGCCGCCAACATAACCATCAGCCATCCATTGGGAACCTTGTGATCCATCGCCTCGCCAATGAAGTGGAGTTGGGTATCTTTATGCACGGCGCTGCCGACGCGAGCCTTGCCGCTCTCCACCATTCGACCGAGCTCGAATTTCGCATTTTTTGCCGCTGCGGGAGTGGCTTTTGCGATTTTGTCCATTATTGTCAAAATTTCATGGGTATGTGGCACAATCAGCTTCATTGGAGACGGGTTTTTACTATGGTCTTCCTCAAATATCCCCACCATTTTCTTCTGCTGACGGTAAAGATTATTGGGATGGCGGCGATCGTTGAAGCGGTCGGCGTTGAAAAACATGAGCGCCCGCACTACCTCGGTGATGTAGTATGCGCCGTCTTCGCCCTGACGATAAGCGATGGCATTTTCTCCAGCCCTCCCCTTCATTGCCTCACGGATGGAATCGTAAAGGCCACGCAGGTTCTGAAGGCTTGGATCGTCCACCTGCTTGGAGCGATTCAGACCTTCGGCCATTGCTGGCACTTTTTCAGGATCGATACCTTGGAAAATATGGAGGCGAACGAAAGCCTCCTCCAGTGCCTTCAAATCCCCCGCGTTATCCGCATACTCGCGGATGATCGCATAAGTATGTCCCCCGTTGCAAAGCCCGTGAGCCTCAGGATCACTTAACCGAAGCCGGAGGCGGCCGCCCTCACGCAAGCGCTCATATTCTCCAATTTCGTCGACCAAGAGGTACATCCCTTGATTCTTGATAGCGAAATCCTTAGGTGCCTCCGCTAGCGTCTCCTTGATTCCCCGCACCACGTGTCCAGTGAGCAGATCCTTGGCATTTCGGTCGGGTGTCCGCGGGTTGACCTTTAGCCAACCATCCAGCGGGAGATGCTTGACGATCTCGGCGGCGCTCACAAACGCCGACCCAACCTTGGCGTCTGGAACCCCCGGAATGCGCTGGACGCGGAAATCGTCAACATGAATAAGAAACTCGGCGGGTTCTTCTCCGCCACGATGAGATGTACTGGCCATGGTGGTCTCCCTTCGGAATTTGCGCGGGTGGCGAACGTATCGCGGCCCGACTTCTTATGGCGACCCGAACCGAACAGGTTCAGAAAGGTAGCCACCACGCGTATGATACATAAAATCTATTACCGGTCAAGCCCCCCACGCTTGCCTGGAAATTCAAGGGCCCGGGCATGTCGGATTTTCCTTGATCGGCGGCACGGTGGCAGCTGCAAACGTTCATTCTGTTCCAGTACCGGCGTAGCCGGCGGCTCTGTGACATTTCGCAATCCGAGGTAATGGATCGGCAGCGTGGCAATGTCGATCGCCCGGGAAAAAGCATTAACAGGCCGTAACAATGGCGGGAAATTTACAGCGAAATATGATAGAATGGCCGGTCTTTGGTTTTGCGAAAATGAGGTCGCCGGAATATGTCGCTTTTATCAGTTAAGAATGTCAGCAAGGCTTATGGATTGCGCCATGTGCTGGAAAACATCACCATGGATGTGCAGGTGGGAGATCGCATTGGACTCATCGGCCCCAACGGTGCCGGGAAATCGACTCTGGTTAAAATTATCGCGGGCGTTGAAGAACCGGACCACGGAACCGCTACGCTCGCCGGCGACGCGTCCATGAGTTATGCCGCGCAGCAGCCGCGGCTGGATTTAACGCAAACTGTGCGGCAGCAGGTGGAACTGGTTTTTGCGCATGTTAGAGAAATTGAACATCAGTTGCAGTTGGCTGCCGAAGAGCTGGCACGGGATCCCGACGGGCCGGAGCATGATGCGGCCTTAAAGCATTACGATCAT
>JAKATV010000324.1 GCA_021818565.1 Planctomycetota bacterium | reverse complement strand
AGTCCGGCTGATTAAATACATTGCCGGTGGCCAATGCGGTGGCAAAGGCGATATCCGCGGGAATCTCTACACCGCAAATCACGGCACCGGCGGCGTGCGGCTGGGTAAATGTTGCCGTAAATGTGTTGCCACTTGCGGCACTGACTGTCACGGTTTCCTGCACAACTGTGCCGGGATCCATGACCAGCGTTGCTCCGGCGGTGATGGCCCATGGCTGGTCGATATTTGTTCCGGCGATCGCAGCAGGTGTTACGATTTGTTCACCGGGCGGCACCGAAAGTGTGCTGGTTGTAGCAAAGCCGAAGCCGGCGATGTAATTCACTTCTACGGCATCGAGGCAGCGAAACCCAAGCCTCCACGGGAACGGTACCGCCAGCGATTGCGCCGCCTGCGGCTTAAAAGAGATGCGGCCAATTTCGGGCCGCAGATCAAATTGATCCGGTGTGCAAACCAGCGGATACAGGCCGGTGGGATACAAGGTAACGGAATTAAGCAGCAGAATGGGCGTTTGCCGCAACATTAAATAGGGTCGGTTGGGAGAATCATATAGTTCGGTATAGGCGGCGGGGGTAAAATTGCGGCGGCAGTACCGCTGAACGGCATCACTGACGGCTGAAATAACCGCCGCCAGAGACGCGGCATTTACATTGGCGGTTCCGGGCACAATCGTGGAACAATATGCAGCAGTAATCAAATCAGCCATGCGGCGGCTATAGGGTGGCAGATCAGGTGATAACGCGTGGGGACATGGTGAGGGGCGTGGCAATTTTTCCGGGCAAGCGCCAAAATCGACGGCATAAACGCCGGCGCTAAGAGAATGGTTCGCCTTGGAAACCCGCACCCCAGATGCCTGGCCGGATTTTTTGCCACGCCCATGGTGAGGAACGGCGGTGACCGACGCGGGCATGGCGATCATCGTGTGCGACAGATTAGCGCACATACACCTTGACACATCCGCCTTGATCTCCATGGAGACTGAGGCTAATATTATGTTTGGAATTCGCGCCAAAATTTGCAATCCACAAGCTCTGGAAAAGGGGTCGAATATGAAATTCGTGCAATCATTTTTGATCATGATTTCGCTGGCCAGCGGTCTGGTGGCCTTAAATGGATGCGCCGCAGCGCCCGCGATGGCCACCAATACTGGCGTGCGCCGGCGACTGGCACAACCGGTACTGGTCAATTTCAAAAAAACCCCATTCCGCAAAGCGGTGGCCACACTTGCCAAAGACGCCGGCGTGAACATCTGTATTCAGAGGAACGCCTTGGCAAATATGGGGATATTACCCTCAACGCCTGTGACAATGCACTTTTTGCAGCCGGTGCCCATTAAAGTTGCGCTGGATGACGTTTTGAAAATAGTTGAGAGCCCCGAGTCGCCGCTGGCGTGGACCCTGCGCAATGGAGTCATCCTAATTTCCTCTCGTAACCCGAATAGCGTGCTTCACGTCACGTATGTCTATCATGTGGGATCACTGATTAAAGCGGGAGGCGGCGCAAGCGCCACAAAGACGCGCCGCGCCGCTATGAAAAATCTTGCTGAGTTGATTGAGAATACCATTGATCGCACTTCCTGGATTGACAATGGCGGAACGGTCGGCTCGCTGCGATTTTTCCACACTACTTTGGTCGTGACCACCACGGTGCGAGACCAGGAGGCCATCGCCAAACTGCTGGCCGAACTGGCGCACACGGGAAAATCGCGCACGCCCTGACCTGCCGCCGACAACTTCAATCTTGGAACAGGGCATGGGGTGAAGCTTCGCCGCACTGCCGTGTGGATTGGAAATATTGCCACGCCATCGCGTCAGGGCCTGTGACAGATTCCGCCAGGCCTCTCGGGGCCAAATCCTTAACATTTTAGCGCAGTTCCGCATTATCCCTCTTACCGCAACCCTATAGCCTTCCCGACGTACAGCTCAGACCCGCTGAACAAGGTCATTGGCAAGTGAATATCACGCGCATCGCGAACTAAAGGCGACAGCCTGGTCGAAGCTACGGCGATCGCCCTATCCCCAAACATAACTCGACGCCCTCACCCACTCCGCGCAATTCTGAAATTACTGATCAATTCTGACCAATACTGACCAATACTGTAAAACGACTCCTAACTTCTCAATGCTAAATGCTGGCCCCCATGGGGGCCAAAAACATCTTGAGCATCTCGGGCAACTCGAACCAAACCCGCTAAAATCAAAGCTTCCATCAACTTGCGCAACTTGGGCAAGTTGCCTCCATAACTTGGGCAACTAAAAATTCGCAAAGAAAATTCTCATCCACTGCCTTTTCGGTTCCGGGTTGCAGAAGCGGTCACAGGCCTTCCGTGTCACAACCGCCGGTGTGCCAGTTGCCTCCCGGCGAATTTGCCATTACTGTTTCTGATCTTAAGACAATGGCTTTTATGCTTGCGGAGTTAAATGATGGATTTGCGTATTGCGGTGTTGCCGGGAGATGGCATTGGTGTAGAAGTTGTGGATGCTTCCATGCGTGTGCTGGATGTTGTGGCGCGAAAATTCGGCCATAAGGTGCACGCGGAATTTGCGGATGTCGGCTGGGCCGCCATTGATAAGCATGGTACCGCGTTGCCGGCATCCACCCGGGAAATCTGTCAGCGCAATTCCGCGATTTTATTTGGTGCCGTGGGCCTGCCGGACCGGGATCAAACCCTGCCGCAGAAAGAACGGCCGGAGCGCGTGGCGCTTTTGGAATTACGCAAAGGGTTGTTCGCCAATTTGCGGCACGTTTTGCTGCCGCCCGGATTAGCCTCCCGCTGCCCGCTGAAAATGGAGCTTATCAAAGGCGGAATCGATATTATGATTATCCGCGAGCTTACCGGTGGGCTGTATTATGGCCAGCCGCAGGGCATCAGCGGCGCATCGCCGGATCGCAAAGCCATTGATACGCTGGCATACAGCGAACAGGAAATCAGCCGGATTCTGAAAGTCGGCTTTGAAACCGCCCGCAAGCGCCGCAAGCGTTTAACCAGTGTGGATAAGGCTAACATTTTAGCCACCAGCCAGTTATGGCGTGAGCTGGCCACCGCGATGGGCAAACAATATCCGGATGTGCGCCTGGAGCACATGTACGTGGACAACGCATCGATGCAGCTTCTGCGAAGGCCTTCGGATTTTGATGTGATTGTCACGGAAAATACCTTTGGCGATATATTAAGCGATGAAGCTTCCATGCTGGCGGGTTCCATCGGACTGGTGCCGTCGGCATCATTGGGGGAACCCGGCGCATCATCCGTGCCGTTCTATGAACCCATTCACGGCAGCGCCCCGGATATTGCGGGCCAAAATAAAGCCAACCCGGTCGCGACAATTCTGACCGTCGCGATGATGCTCAATTACACCTTTGGTTTAAGCAAAGAGTCCGCGGCCATTGAAAAAGCGACGTTCGCGGTATTAAATGCCGGAAATATCCTGACAGGCGATTTAGGC
>JAKATV010000107.1 GCA_021818565.1 Planctomycetota bacterium | reverse complement strand
GGAGGGCCTGGACGAACTCAAAACGCTCTGCACGACGCAGATGGTTATGAAGGGCAAGCCGCTGTGCAACTGCATCCCGCAGCCGCGGGCATCGGTGCAGCGGTTGCTGGAACTGGCGGAAGTGATCTTGCCCCGTGCACTCCCGCACCGTGGCGTCCATGTAGCCACCAGAAAGAAGCTGCCTGAAAGACGCAAAACGCGTTGATTTTACAGCCTGATATCGCTGTGCGAAGCACCGCGTTATGCTGGAACATCCGCTAAGATGCCGGCGGCCAGCAATAGCGCCATGGCAACGGTTCTTCGCATCTGTTAAACCTCCATTGCGGGAACGACCACGGCAGTTTTTCTGTTGTACGCCACAACGCCTGGTGCTTATTTCAACGACCAGATCCCGGCGAATTGTTACCCGGATACAAACGATTTCACCGCGATGGTATTGAGTGTTTCCGGCCCGCCAAGCCTCGCGTCGGTGCAGGCCTTTAGTGTTACCACACCGGTTAAGGCAATATCCGCAGACGAATTGCCTATCATCAATTTGAGTGTGCCGGGTTGCAGCACAAATTTGCGGCGGCTTTCGTGCCAATACCACAAGGCCTGTGCGTTATACGGCAACGTAAAAGTAACGCGGCGGCTTTCGCCGGGCTTTAACTCCACACGCTGGAAGCCCACCAATTCCTTGATCGGACGCTTCACCGGCGACTTAGGGGCCGTGACGTAGAACTGTACTACTTCGGCACCCGCCCGCCCGCCGGTATTTTCTATACTGCACGATACCTTGACGGGCTTCGTGGCGGAGAGTTCTTTGGAATCCACATGCAGATCTCTGATATGGAACGTCGTATAGCTTAAACCATAGCCGAACGGATACAGCGGTTGACCTTCAAAGTACATGTACGTGCGGCCCATCATAATGTCGTAGTTATGAAAGGGCGGTAATTGATCCACAGATTTGTACCAGGTGCAGCAGGTCTTGCCGCCGGGGTTGTAATTACCAAACAATACATCGGCAATCGCGGTTCCCTGCGCCTGACCGGCAAAAATGGCGGAAACAATCGCAGGCAGATTTTCCTGTTCCCAGTTCACCGCCACGGTATTATTGGTGTTAAGCACCAGCACGGTTTTGGGATTGGCCTTGAAACACGCTTGAATTAATTCATGCTGCGCGCCGGGAAGCCGAATATGCATGCGATCATGGCTTTCACAA
This sequence comes from Planctomycetota bacterium, assembly GCA_021818565.1. Taxonomy (GTDB): domain Bacteria; phylum Planctomycetota; class Phycisphaerae; order WQYP01; family WQYP01; genus JAMDCX01. Next base: position 2,247 of record JAKATV010000107.1, on the reverse strand, counting down.
TCGACACGCTGGTCAACGCCGCAGACCATAATAACCACATCCGTGTTTTTGGCGGCGTCCACCGCCTCGGCGAACATCGCGTCATCCTTGGGGCCGTCCACGCTGCAACCAGGCTTGAATATCACCACAGGATGGCCGGAATGCGGCATAGGTCGCGTGACCACGGGTTGTAGCGCAAACCATTCCATATTGCATAAGCCTTTGCCAGGGCCGTGACTTTTTCCATTGAAGCGGAAGACCACGCTGTGCTCACCGGTTATAGCTCTAATCGGCGCGGATATGGTGGTCCATCGCTGCCATCCGCCGGTGCGGGGAACCGTTAGCTCCGCGATCTGCGGTCCATTGAGCGAATCGATATGCACCTGTATTCGTGCTCCGGCGACCAAGCTGGCCACACGGACGGCAATGCGATATTTGCCGGTAAAATCCTGTGGCTTATATTCCACCCAGGAGCCATTATTAATTCGGCAGATATTCATGCCACCCTCACTGGAGGCTTGCGTTTGCACTCCGGCGTGGACACGCTTGAGTTCATCCGGCCTGACATGAGCCTGCATGTTTGGAATACTGACCCCTAATGCACCGGCGATACCTTCGTAAGGCGAAATACGAATTGCCGGATGACCGCTGTAACCGCCAAGATGAAAGCCTGCTGTGGGGCCGATCACCGCTATGGTTTGCAACTGGGATTTGTCCACCGGTAGGAATTGATTCTCATTCTTCAGTAATACGATGGACTGTCGGGCGGCGTCCAGCGCCAACGCCTGATGGGCGGGAGAATTCACGACATCAAAACTGATATTGTTGTAGGGAACGCTTTCCGGTGTGTCCAGTTCTCCCAGCAGAATACGCACCGTCAATAGCCGCGTTATCGCTAGGCTGATATTCCGATCGCCGACAAGTTCCAGACTGACGGCCTTGGCTAGGCTGTGGGTCATGTCGTTCCAATGGTTGCAACGGATCAGATCGCAACCGGCCTGGATGGCCAAGGCCGCTGCCTGATGCATGGTCGGAACGTAATAATGCGGTTTATAGATGTTATATACCGCCGGATTGTCCGACGTGACATATCCACGGAACCCCCATCGCTTACGTAGCAGATAGGTCAAGAGAAAGCGGTCGGCGCAGCACGGCACACCATTGATGGCGTTATAGGCCCCCATCACCGTAAATACATCCCCCTGCAGTACGCACGCCCGGTAGGCTCGCGTGTAGTATTCCCAGAAACTACGCGGATCAACCGGAGCGGAAACACTGGTGCGATCATCATCGGTATTGTTGCAGATAAAATGTTTTGCGCAGGCAGTGGTCTTCAGGTAGTTTGGATCATCGCCCTGCATACCGCGCACCACCTGTACCGCCCATGTGCCAGCCAGACACGGATCTTCGCCCGGTGCCTCCTCGCAGCGCCCCCATCGGGGATCACGGTGCAGGTTCAGCGTTTGAGGGGAATAGTAAGACAATCCCCATTTTCCCTTTTTGTGGTAGGCACGAGCCTCATCCGACACTGCGGAATAAACGCGCAGGGCCAAATCCGGATTCCAAGAACACACCATGGCCAACGGCAGTGGAAAAGATGTTGCCAAGGGCGGAACCCCCAATCCATGCAACGCTTCATCCGATGCATAGTTATATGGCGGCAAGCCCAGCCGGGGAATGGCCGGTACGCCGTTGTGACCATTACATGGCCCTTGGCCTCCGGGATTATTTACCTGCTGGCATTTCTCCGCCAGCGTCATGCGCGCTACATACGCCGCCGCACGCCGCCACGCCCGCTTGTACGCCACCTCGGAAATGCCTACGCGACCCGCACTGCTTACACGCCCTCTCGTCCACTTTGGCCCACTTTCCTCAACAGTGCACCCGGCGATGGCAACGACCGTTCCAACCACCGTCGTCGCCGCAATAAATTTGCGGCGACTCACGTACTCTTTTCCAAAGTACACATTTCCCATCGGATGCTCCTAAAATAATAAGTAACCGTTCACGGGGTAAGGTGGCGAAATTAGTTAAATAACCGATGCTTTCAGCGGTGCAGGTTTATTCTTGGCTTGGTTTCTACGCATTAGGCTTATAATAGAGACTTATTTCGATTTATTTTCCCGTTTTTAGCCCGTGAACGGTTACGTACGGGTTGTATTCCTAAAACCCACCGGTCGGCATTACTGCTACGGTGGATTTTCACCAAATCGGAAAGCCCACGCCCATGCGCTGTTACAACAGGTTTTACCAGCCAAAGAATATACC
>JAKATV010000134.1 GCA_021818565.1 Planctomycetota bacterium | reverse complement strand
GTCGGCACCGTATGTGGTGCGCACGGCCATTTGTGTGGAGCCGCGAAATGGCACGCTTCATGTGTTCATGCCGCCTATGCGCTATATTGAGGATTATCTCGAACTGCTGGCGCGAATCGAAGAAACGGCGGCGGAACTCAAAACTCCCGTAATAATCGAAGGCTATACGCCCCCGGATGATCCACGCGTGGCGCACATAAAAGTAACCCCGGACCCGGGCGTTATTGAAGTCAATGTTCACGCCGTGAAAACCTGGCAAGAGGCCGTCACCGTTACCACGGGGCTTTATGAAGATGCTCATTTTTCCCGGCTGGGAACAGAGAAATTCATGCTGGATGGGCGGCACACGGGTACCGGCGGCGGGAATCATATTGTCATCGGCGGGGCCACGCCTGGCGATTCGCCGTTTTTACGTCGCCCCGATTTGCTTAAGAGCTTGGTGGCGTATTGGCACAATCATCCGGCGCTATCGTATTTGTTCTCCGGCCTGTTCATCGGTCCCACCAGTCAGGCTCCCCGGGCTGATGAAGGTCGGCCGGAAATGGTGTATGAACTGGAAATTGCGTTAAACGAACTGGAGCGGCGACAGGGCACCAAGGCGGCACCGTGGCTGGTGGATCGAATATTCAGGAATTTATTAATTGATTTAACCGGCAACACGCACCGGGCGGAATTCTGCATTGATAAGCTTTATTCCCCGGATTCCTCCAGCGGACGTCTGGGGCTGGTGGAATTCCGCGGTTTTGAAATGCCTCCGCATGACCGGATGTCTCTGGCACAGCAGTTGCTTTTGCGCACGCTGATTGCCCGATTCTGGAAAACGCCCTATGACACGCCGCTGGTGCGATGGGGCACGGAACTCCACGATCGATTCATGTTGCCGCATTATATCGCGGATGATTTTAAGGACGTGCTGCAAGACACCTCCGTTTCGGGTTTTGCCCTTGAATATGATTGGTTCGCCCCGCACTTTGAGTTTCGCTTTCCCCTGCTGGGGGAAATAGAATCTCCGGCGGCCGGCGGCATGAAGCTGGAATTCCGTCAGGCCATTGAACCGTGGAATGTTCTGGGGGAAGAGCCTGCCGGCGGAGGCACGGTGCGCTACGTGGATTCATCCGTGGAGCGCCTGCAAATTAAAGCGACGGGTATGATCAATACGCGGCATATCATTGCGGTCAATGGCGTGGAGTTGCCGCTGAACGCAACGGGGCGTAATGGAGAATTTATTGCCGCAGTGCGCTACAGGGCCTGGCAGCCCGGGGCGTGCCTGCATCCGACCATTGAGGTTCACACCCCGTTGGCTTTCGATGTGGTGGATACCTGGAATGACCAGGCCGTTGCAGGCTGTACTTACTATGTATCCCACCCCGGAGGAAGATCGTTTGATCAGTTTCCGGTTAACGCGTTTGAAGCGGAATCGCGGCGGATGGCGCGTTTTGTCAAATTCGGTCATTCACCCGGCATCCTTCGCCCGCGCAAGGTTGAACGCTCAATGGAGTTTCCATGCACCCTGGACTTACGCCGATGTTAGTTGCGGAAATGGTCTGGAATAATCTGGACAATCATGTATAGTTGAAAGGTGTATGGCTCTTCAAGAACAACAGGCTGTGCTGCCCCCCCATTTTGTGAACACCGGATTGTATACCTCGTACAATCCATCACTGGGCCGCTATGATGAAATGCTTGATGGGCAAGGGGCCGTGCGGCCGCACTGGCAGATGTTTTTGAATCTGCTCGATGATCTGGGGCCTGAAAAGCTGCACCATCGCTGGGAAACCGCCCGGCAGCTCATTCATGACAATGGTGTGACTTACAACGTGTACGGCGATCCGGCCGGCATGGACCGCCCTTGGCATCTGGATGCACTTCCGGTCGTGTTTTCCGCTGCGCAATGGGCGGAACTGGAAGCGGGGATTGCCCAGCGTGCCCGCTTGCTTGACGCCATCTTGGATGATCTTTACGGTCCGCAGCACCTGCTTACTGAGAAGATTATTCCACCCGAACTGCTCTTTGGCCAAGATTCTTTCCTGCGGCCCCTGCACGGGGTGGTCGTTCCCGGCGCGCGGCGTCTGCATACTTACGCGGCCGATGTGGGACGGGGTGCCGACGGACGATTTGTCGTACTTACCGACCGAACCCAGGCACCCTCCGGCGCAGGCTATGCTTTGGAGAACCGCATGGTAATCTCCCGGGCGTTGCCCGATGTTTTTCGGGATTGCCGGGTCAGCCGTCTGGCCACTTTTTTTCGTCGGCTGCGTGAAACGCTTGAGTCTCTCTCGAATCGAGAAGATCCGCGCATCGTGCTGTTGACGCCGGGGCCTTATAACGAAACTTATTTTGAACATGCCTACCTGGCTCGGTACCTGGGTTACACCCTGGTGGAAGGCGCGGATCTGGTGGTACGCGATAATTACGTTTATTTGAAAATGCTCGGTGGATTAAAGCGCGTGGACGTGATTTTCCGACGGCAGGACGATGATTTTTGTGATCCTCTCGAATTGCGCGCCGATTCCGCTCTGGGGGTTGCCGGGCTGGTGCAGGCGCTATATTGCGGAAATGTGGCCGTGGCCAATGCCTTGGGGTCAGGATTAGCGGAGAACCCCGCATTGATGATGTTTCTGCCCGCGATTTGCCGTCGCTTATTCAGCGAGGATTTACTGCTGCCTTCTGTGGATTCGTTCTGGTGTGGTAACGCGGAGGCACGCAAGTATGTGCTGGATAATCTTCCACAAATGGTCATTAAGCGAGCTTTTAGCTCCCTGCAGGATAAGCCGGTTTTCGCAGGGAAATTAAGCCACAATGAACTGGAATTATTGCGCAACAAGATTATTGCCGCGCCAACGCTTTTCGTCGGCGAGCATTGCGTTGCGTTATCGACAGCGCCGGCGCTGGTGGAAAACCAGGTGCAGCCGCGCCATATGGTTTTGCGGCTCCACGCAACGTCCGTTGATGACGGATATTGTATTATGCCGGGGGGGCTGGCCAGATTTTCCGGATCAGCCGATTCCATGATTGTGTCCATGCAGCGGGGGGGCGGATCTAAAGATGCGTGGGTTCTCTCGGAGGGTCCGGTTGATTCTTTCAGCTTTTTGCAGCCGGCGGGTCAACCGGTGGTATTTTCCCGTGCGCTGGATGATTTGCCCAGCCGCGTAGCGGATAATCTGTTTTGGTTGGGGCGCTATGAGGAACGGGCGCAGGCCAACGCCCGCCTGGCACGCGGAATTGGTATGCGCCTGATGGATCAGACGTTTGACGCATACGCCGAACTGCCTCTCCTGATTTCCGCCTTAGCCAAACAGACCATGTATACTCAACCGCCCGACCGGGAATTTTCGCCGGAAGCTCGACTGATTGAAATCCTTATGCGTAATAAGCATCCCAACGGCTTTCCGGCCACGCTGCAATCCATTTATCGTATTGCCGCTTTGGTGCGGGATCGCATGTCGCTGGAT
>JAKATV010000399.1 GCA_021818565.1 Planctomycetota bacterium | reverse complement strand
CAGAATCGACCCCGGGCTGGATTGAGGATTCAGTACCGGCTCGTGGCCCGGGTCGGGGTTGACGTAAACCAAAGGCCCCATGGTTTCAAAATTCATGGTGCCTCTCGGCGGCGGCATCCTTGGGGACGCGAAAAGGTGACATCCACCTTTTCCATCATGCTGCTTCGTCCCCATCCCCCTGGGGACGAAGCAGCAAATGCCAATGGTTGGGCATCAGGCAAAATGCAAATACCTCCACCGCGGCACGCTCTTGGGCCGCCACCAGCAAGGTTGGTGAACGCCAGGTAGTCCCCTGCCTTGCGAAAAACGCGTCTGAGCCCATTCCCGCGGTTGAGCACATGATACACCGCGCCGCCCAAAGCGGCCCGTGCGGTTCTCGGCATAAGCCAATAACCTATTTCCAGCCTCGCCTAATGTCAATAAAGGTGGATGTCACCTTTTCGTGTGTTCTATAAAATTTAATTGGTGGCGTTTGTGGCGATCGACGCCCGGCTGCCGATCTGGTTACTGATGCGGGCCGGGCCGTGAAAATGGTTCCCCATGATCACTGCGGCAGATGCACCTTTGTCCAGCGCGATATGGTTTAGCGCGATATGCCGCCTACTCTTCTGAAATTCACATCCGTCAACCGTCAGCCTGCCGCGGCGTAGCGCGATGGCCGGTGCCTTCTTATTCCGCTGCGCCCATGAGGCAAAATGACAGCCAATGAAGGTGGTCAGACCGGAACCCGCCAGCACGGCGACGGAATCAAGGTCATTACCCCAGAAGCCGCAACTCGTAAACTTCACTGGGCCTTCGTTTGTGTTTCCCACTTGAACCGTCCCACCAAACTGGCCATTTAAGAAGGAAATTCCCGCCCACGACTGGCAGCCATCCACGCGCACGGAAGTTGATGTTGTACCCGGTGCCCCTTCATCCGAACCACACTGTGTAAGCACCACATTGGGATCGCCGCTTGGCGTATGCACAAAGTGATAGCCGATTTTATGACAGATCGCAAAGCAGTTAAACATATACTGCCAATCGGTACGTGAAATGAGGAATGCCGTGGCTTCCCTGGAGGTAAACGCCATGGTGTCCTGATCGTTTTTCCAAAACGGCCAGAAATGCACATCCTCCACGCGGCCGACGTCATAACAACGAGAGATGAACAACCCCGTTTTAAGCGGCTGGCCGTACAGGCCGCGGATATAGTGCCGCCCGCCTGTGACCGTGCCGAAATCCACCCCCTGCCATGGATTCTGGAGCAGCACATTCACGATCGCCGCACCGGTCTGAAGTTGGCGTACGGTCCATGGGTATTCCACAGGCGGATCGGGACAGGTCTGCTCCGGATAGAAAATGGTCAGACCATAAAGTGTGCCATTTTCATCCAACGAAATCAGCGGCGTCCCGTCGGGCTTCCCCTTTCCGCCCATCGCCAACAGACAACTACCCCAAATTTGCGAACCCACCGACGGGTATTTCCACACCCGCGAGTGGGGAGCACGAAACACGCCTTGCAGTGTAACATCCTTCGGCACATGCAAATATCCCCGCACCAGATAATCACCGCGCGGCAGTAGCACCAAGTTGCCACGCTGCCGCCCGGCGGTATCCAACGCTTTTTGAATTGCGGCGGTATCATCGGTCTTGCCATCGCCGCGGGCACCGAATGAACGCACACTCAGGGCGTTATCCAAGTTGTGTTCCGTTGAAGGGCCATGTTCCAACGCATTGGGTTCGGTCGCCCTTGCGAGGCCAGTGCCACCGGCGGTCGCCGCAGCCAAGCCCGCCAACGCCGCACCGCCCAGAAAATGCCGCCGATCAAAAATTCGTCCCGGCGCGCCGGGATGAGTAGACTCAGGCGAAATTGTCTGTTTGTTGGGATTCCGGTTCTCTTCCGACATACAGCGTTCTCCAAATAAAATTTACCCGGTCGCCGAGGCGGTGACGCGAAAAAGTGACCTTTTCCATCATGCCGCCAAGTCCCCATCCCCCTGGGGACGAAGCAGCAAATGCCAATGGTTGGGCATCAGGCAAAATGCAAATACCTCCACCGCGGCACGCTCTTGGGCCGCCACCAGCAAGGTTGGTGAACACCAGGTAGTCCTCCGGCTTGCGGAAAACGCGCCTGAGCCCATTCCCGCGGTTGAGCAGATGATACATCACGCCGCCCAAAGCGGCCCGTGCGGTTCTCGGCATAGGCCAACAGCCTATTTCCAGCCTCGCCAAATGTCAATAAAGGTGGATGTCACCTTTTCGTGTTGGATGTCACCTTTTCGTGTGCGCGCAAAACGTCGCGATTGAGTACCCTTTTCCACGTCAGTTCGCGGACTTTGCGGGCGGCCGGGCACCGGCCCTGCCATAGTAGGCAGGCGATCCGCCTACAGCTTCATTGGGCGGTGCGGCTACCGCCCGCTGCACGGCGTCAAGGTAGGCGTCCCCCCTTATTGCGGTCGGTGTCAGCCAACCACCCTCGCCGTTTTCATTCCAGGCGTAAAGCAGGAGCAGATGCCGGGCCGGCCCCTTGTTGTAGTAATAGTGATAAATCCACCTAACGCCCATCCGCACGAACCGCTCCACATCGCGGGGCGTGCGGATAAACCAGGTTGAAGGCCGGTGGTGGAGATTCCATGGCCGCCAGTCCCAACCGGTGGTAATTACCGGAATGTACGGCAGCGGAGCCCCGACGAACTTGTCAAAAATCTTTCGGCTGTAGGCCATCAGAGCCGAATAGGGTTCGGGTTTGCTGTGAAGCACATTGAACGTGGGACGATAGTTGTAGCTTGTCAGGAGGGTGTAACCCGCTCTGACAAATCTATTCAGGTGCCCAGGCCCGGTGCAGGCGGCGATTTGAATGCCATGAATGCCCGCCTTTTCGGCTTTAGCCTGTAATCGCCCGAATGCGCTACGCATGGCCGCAACGCCGCCGAAGCTGCGGAGCAACCTCCCAGGATCATAAACAATCAGCAGCGGTTGCCCATGCTGCCGCAGGTAAGTCGGCTGCTTAAAATAAACCAGTAACCGGCGCGAGCAGTTTTTCCATTCCGTGGGGGTAATAGAGCTGCATATATTCAGGCAGAACTTCAAGCGGTTGTGGTTGGAGGCCTTTAGATACAGATGCAGAGCGTTATTGTTGGCGACGGTCTTGTAGTACCAATCGAACGCCCAAAAGGCGATATCATGATCGGCGCAGAGGTTAATTTGCTCGCGCATGATCGCTTCCGTGTTGTCGTACCAACCCCATATAGGCTTGCGGTAGGCAAAGCGGGTTGTCAGCAGCTTCGTGAGGTGATAATAAGCCGTTTGGTGGTTCCAGCCGTCAAAATAGTACGCGCCTACTATGACAGCCGGTCGGGGATGTGCGTCTGCGTTTATGGAACCGGCCACCAGGCCCAGGAAAAGCGTCCATCCCAAGGTAAAATCGCGCAGTGAATACTGCATAAGGAATCTCCGAACCCGTCCCAGGGCTGG
>JAKATV010000275.1 GCA_021818565.1 Planctomycetota bacterium | reverse complement strand
ATCTTTCCTGCATTACAGCCGTCCCAATATCCTGGCGGTGTTTGTCGATCCGCGTTTCTTTGAGGGTTGGTGGTATGAAGGAGGCGGCATCTATCGCCATGTGCGCCTGATCATTACCGATAAACTCCATGTTGCCCCCTGGGGCACATTTGTGATCAGCAAAGTGCCGGGCGAGATTCATTATGGCTCTCCGCGGGGAGATTATGCGTCCGCTGAACTGACGATCCGGACCACGGTGGCCAACGCCCATCGAACAGGTCGGCAATTTACTCTAGAATCCCGAATTATCAGCCCGGAAGGCAAAGTGCTGGCGAAAATTTCCAGCTCGGAGGGGTTGGCTGCCGGCGGCAAAAAGACGTTTATACAACATGTCGCGTTACGGCATGCCGCGTTATGGTCATTAAAGCATTGCAATTTATATCATCTGGAAACGATGCTGGCGGTGCGGGATGTCGTTGTGGATGCCAAGCGTACTACCTTTGGCATTCGCACGCTGCGATTTGATCCCAACCATGGCTTTTTCCTGGATGGGAAGCATGTGGAAATTGACGGCACCTGCAACCATCAGGATTTTCCGGCGGTGGGCATTGGCGCACCGGATGATCTCTGGCCTTGGCGGATCGCCAAGCTCAAGGCCTTGGGATCCAATGCGTATCGCACCGCTCACAATCCTCTAGCGTCGGCTTTCTACCGCGCCTGCGACAAGATGGGGATGCTGGTGATGGATGAGAATAGGCATTTGGGCGATGTTTATACGCCTAAAACACCCATGGGCGCGCCTTATTCCAATTTTTCTGATCTCGATTGGATGGTTCTGACCCAGCGCAATGATCCCTGCATTATCTTCTGGTCATTATGCAATGAGGAAATGTATGTCGAAGCAAATCCTTATGGCGTGAAGATTTTCAAAGCCATGATGAATGCGGTACATAAGCTTGATCCCACGCGCCCGTGCACCTGTGCTTATTGTGTCTATGGTCCCACACACGCCTATTTTGGGCACGGTATTATGAAGGTGGAAAATATCATCGGCTGCAATTACGGGCCGCCGCTTTACCCCGGCGTGCACAAAATGATACCTGATAAAATGATTTTCGGCAGCGAGAATATCAACACTTTCAGCGCCCGGGGTGTCTTGCGAACCAATGCCCGGGCCGGTTTGGTCAATGAATATGGCACCGGCGCGCATATGCGGAAAAAGAATGGAAAATTCAACTATCTGGGGGGCCGTAAGCCGTGGGATACGCTTATTCCGATCATGCAACACCCCTTTGTCGCCGGTGAGTTTGTCTGGACCGGCTTTAATTATCGCGGCGAACCCAATCCCTTCGGCTGGCCGGATATCAGCAGCAATACCGGTATGATGGACTTATGCGGTTTTCCCAAGGCGGTCTATTATTACTGGCACGCCTGGTGGAAAAAGAAACCTTCCGTGTACATCTTCCCGGCCTGGACTTTCCCCCGGTCCATGCAGGGACATCCGATTCTGATTCGCTGTTATTCCAATTGCCATCGCGTAGGCTTATTTCTTAACGGTAAAAGTCTCGGCGTCAAACGCATGCCCAAGTATAAATATCTGGATTGGACCGTGCCCTATTCGCCCGGCAAGCTGATCGCGCGTGGCTATGACGACAACCGTGTCGTGGCCCGGTATTTCACACAAACCGCCGGGCCGGCGGCGTCTTTACATCTGCAAGATCAGGTGTCAACGCTTTATGCCGACGGAGAAAGTATTGCGCCCATTGCGGTAAAAGTGGTGGACGCTCATGGCACGATGGTGCCCGATGCGCATAACATGATACGCTTTACCATTTCCGGCCCCGGCTCCATCGCCGGTGTCAATAACGGCAATTCCGCCAGTCACGAATCCAACGTGGGCCATAAGGTGCGAGCGTTTCACGGACTGTGCATGGTGATGGTAAGAGCGGCCGATCATCCCGGCGTTATTACCCTTACGGCCCACGCTAACGGTATGCCGGACGCTACGCTGTCCTTTCGTACGCTCGCTGTTGAGTTAAAACCGTAATTCCCTTTAGCGGCGCATCTCGGCGTGGTGTCGGTGCGGCAGACACACGACCCTTGGCTCCGTCGCGATCGCAAATCGCGCCTTGGTGTCCACCGCCCGGTGTTGATGACGAAAGAAGGCACTGAAATTGGTTAAAAAAGGCACAAGAAAATCGCGACAGTCGCGAGAATATCCTTGCATTGGTTTGGACAGCCGGGTAATATTACTTTTCAAATGTTGCGTGGACCTCAACTCGATTTAATTTTTGCCCATGCAACTTGGTTCTTTGCGTTGGCGATTCTGCTGGCGCGAAGGGCAAAAACGGGGCCGGCACAATGATGTTGGTTGGACGTACATATCGTGATACTTTGATGCGATGCGTTGCGGCGGTACGCCGAACCTGCGCCCGCGCCTGGAGTTTTGGTTTCAACGCTTTGCGATCCTCGACCAGCTTCTTTTCGGGGGGGGGGAAGTTTCCCCGTGCGGCTTCGCCACGTTCACGCATGTGCCGTAGCACCGATCATGGCCGAAGCCTTGCGTTTACCGGTGGCGTCGATGGTGGAGGAGCAATTTCATGAAGAAAGCTCCAATCTCATTTTCGCGGCGATGGCTGTCGGTTCTGGCCCCCGGTAATTTACGCCACGCGCTCAAGAAGCACTCCCGGTTCGCGAATCTTATGGGCGCGTCGGCGATTCTGTTGGTAATTGTGGCGGCGGTCGTGTGGCTATTGTCCGGTGTCCGCAGCGGCAACCAAGTTCGGCCACCCTCGGCATCCGGACCGCAAGGCGTATCGACCGTTGCCAATCGGGGCGCGGTGGTGGCGCGGGGACCGACGGTGCTTTCTCAGCCACAGATCCGTGCGGTCAAACTGCCTCCGGGGATGTTCTTGGCGCAGGTTCCCTTTCGGCATGACCCGGAACGTATCGGTTCGCCACGACGGGTGCCTCAATCCGCGGCGGGCGAGCTGGGTTCCATGGCCATGCGGGAGCCACCGCGATCCTCTGACCAAGTCGGTGCCCGGATACTGACGCAACGCCGTTATATGGTTCATCGGGCCATCCTGCCATGGGTGGACTTTCCGGGTTTCAAGCTGCCGACTCCGGGCCGGCTTGACGCCGCGATGGTGTCAATATCCCTTGACAGTCTTAATCGAGCCGGTCTGCCGTGGCCGGGCTGCCAAGTTCGGAATCTACCGTTGCTTGGGCGGTTTATTACGGCTCTGTGCCGCGATCAAACCGGAAATATCTGGATCGCCACGGAAGACCACGGGGTTTACCGGTATGATCCGGCGGCACCCACGGGCCAACAAGTCACGCAATTCACGAAACAAAATACCCATGGCCAACTGGGTAATAATAATATTTACGCGTTGGCCTGTGACAACCGAGGACGCATGTGGGCCGGCACGCTCAACCATGGTGTCAGCGTGTATAACGGACGTCATTGGCAGGACTATGACATTGT
>JAKATV010000515.1 GCA_021818565.1 Planctomycetota bacterium | reverse complement strand
GATTGGTAGATAAACAAAATGAATGCGGCGTTTATAGTGTATTGGTTAGATCCCGATTCGCCCCAGCTGCTACCTGTGGGGCTGGGACTGCATTACGAACCATTTGGAAGTTTGAATCTTTGTCTGTTGTTTTCGAAGGTATCGGTGTGCCGATGACTTTGGCATTACCCATGGCTACGCTATCGCAGGAAAAAATATTGTGTATGATTGTCATGTATATCCATGGAAGCCGCGATGGAAGCACAGTTTTGAACTGGCGGCGAAAAGTGTGCCGGTGATTTTTGACGAATTTGGCGGCACAGGTTCACAGTTGGCTTTTGGCAGAAAGGTTATTGCGTATGCGGCGGCGCATCATATCAGTTGGTGCGCCTGGTCGTTTCACCCGCAGGCCGGCCCGGTGCTGATAAAGAATTGGAACTATCAGCCCAGCGCGTTTGGCGCACTGATTAAAAAGGCGTTAACGATAACCAATGACCAATGACCACTGATCACTGACCACTGATCACTGATCAATAAAAAGGAACGTCCTTAGATTTTGATCGTTGATCATTGTTCATTGTAGATATTGCAATACAGGGGTATGCACATGGTAGAAAACATGATGGACGCGAAACAACTGACACGGCGGCAAATGTTGCAGGCGGCGGCGGGAGCCGGCGTTGTATTGGCACTAAGCGGATGCAGCACGCCCGGTGGGCAGCAGGCGACTACCGCCCCGGCCGAAGTTCCCATGCCATCGATGGCAGTGGACCTGGCGGGCGACACCTGGACCATGCACGAAGATGGCCAATCGGAAAAAATCCCCGCTGTTGTGCCCGGTGCCACCTATACGGATTTGATGCGCGCTAAGAAAATTCCCAACCCCTATTACCGTGAAGACAATGGTAAAGTTCAGTGGGTCGCGGAGAAGAATTGGATCTATGAACGCGGTTTTGATATTCCCGCGGAAATGCTGGCCAAGCCGCACGTGGAACTGAAATGCCACGGTTTAGATACGCTGGCTACCATCTGGATCAACGACAAGCAGGTCGGTTATGCCGACAACATGTTCCGGTCTTGGAGTTTTGATGTCCGGCAGCACCTCAAGGTGGGCAGTAACACCATTCGCATCCGCTTTGATACCCTGACGCCCTATGTTGAAAAAAATCGCGCGGCCTACAAGAGTGATTACGGCATTGATTTAAGTGACGCCCGCTGCTGGGTGCGTAAAGCGCCTTATATGTGGGGCTGGGATTGGTGCCGGGCGGTGCTGACGCAGGGTGTCTGGAAAGGCATTGAAATTCTCGGCTATGACGCCCGAATCACCGATCTGGGTATCTTGCAGCATCATGATGCGTCCGGTACGGTGCATCTGGATATCCAAACCACTGTTTCCGGCAGCAATTCGGATGCCCACGTTTCCACGCGGGTTTTATTTGATAATCAGGTGGTGGCGACCGCATCGGCTCCGGTAAACGGCGGAATGGCACGCTGTCAGGTTGAAATTACGTCACCCAAACTCTGGTGGCCCAACGGTATGGGGGATCATCCGCTGTATGTGGTGGAGTCCCAACTGCGCGAATCCGCCGGCAGCGTGGTGGATGTGCTGGCAGCGGGGACACCCTCCTCGGCCAAGGTTATTGATACCGCGCAACGCCGCATCGGTCTGCGAAAAATTGATGTTGTAGCGCCCCAAGACGGCGTGGCCATGCACGTAAAAGTCAACGGTGTGCCGGTGTTTGTAAAAGGCGCAGATTGGATTCCCGCCGATAATATCCCGACGCGCGTTACACCGGAAACCATCCGCTGGTATATGAAAAAAGCTATTGAATGTAACTTTAATTTTATCCGGCTCTGGGGCGGCGGATATTATGAACAGGATGAATTATTTGACTTGTGTGATGAGCTGGGCATCATGCTGCAATTTGAATTCAAATTCGCCAATGATACGTACCCCGTCAATGACAAAAAGTGGATGGCCAATTTACAGACAGAGCTGGATCAACAGGTACTGCGTTGCCGTAATCACCCGTCCATTGTGATCTGGAGCGGTAACAATGAAATTCAGGACTTCAAGGGGTATTACCACCTGTTCCGTGATGTCATCGGCGGCACCGTGCATCGCCTTTTGCCGGGAGCATTTTATGAAGTCGGCAGCGGTGCCGCGGGCAGCGGCGATATCCATACCTGGGAAGTCTGGCATGCCATGGCACCGTTTGAACAATTCCGCACGGTGGAAGGCTTTGTCACGGAATTCGGTATGCAAAGCTTCCCGGTGCCCATGACGGTCGATTCTTATACCGATGCCGCCGATCGTAAAAGTGTGCATTCCCCGGTGATGCGTTACCATGAACTCGATGGCAGCGGCCACGGCATTGGCATTATCATGCACTACACCAATATGTATTTTGGCAAAGCGCCGGATAGTTTTGACGACACGCTTTGGTTGACGCAAATTAATCAGGCGTATGGAATCCGTTATGGCGTGGAACACTGGCGACGTGATATGCCCCGATCCATGGCCGCAACCATCTGGCAGTACAATGACTGTTGGCCCGGTCCAACCTGGTCCATGACGGATTATTATCGTCGATTTAAGGCCATTCAATATCAAAGTAAGCATTTCTTCGCGCCGATTCTCGTCAGCGGTATACCCGATCCGAAAACCGGCAAAGCGGAACTGCATATCAGCAGCGATCGGCAGACTGATGTTTCCGGTGATTTGCGATGGTTTGTAACCGATATGACCGGTGCGGTGCTTATGCATGGTGAAATGGCGGTTCACATTCCCGCGCGCACCAGCCGCCTGGCGCACACCTTAGACTTGGTGGATCTGATCAGCAGCCACGGGACTAAGAATTTAATCATCTGGCCGGAAGTGCGGGTGGGCAGCCGAACCGTGGCGGATAATGCCCTGTTCTTCGGGCGACCCTTGGACCTTAAATTTAACAAGCCGCAATTGGCTGTGCATGTCAGTGGTAATGGGCAGCATTATGACTTGCGCATTGACGCCAATGCACCAGCTCTTTGGGCTTTTGCCAACGTGAAAGATACTTCCGCCACTTATTCAGATAACTTTATCGCCATTCGTCCGGGGCGTACGGCAGTGATTCATGTCACGCTCGATGAGCCAATGGCACCCGCTGATTTCCGCCGCAAGCTTGAAGTCCGGAGCATTTATGATCTGGCTCCGGATTTGCGGGCGTAATATCCGCACGTAGCAAACAGGCGGCGGAAGTTGTAATGCAGGCATCGGGCCTGCATCGTAAGTACAACCAAGCAGGCCCGACGCCTGCGGTACGTCCGCTTTTGCAACATACCTGCGCCAGGTATCGGAAATCGCGTGGCCAATGACGTGACACCGGCCAACCCGCCCTTCAGGATTCTAGCCTAACTTCCTGTTCGTTTCTCAAAAAACCCTGAAAAAGCGTTGTTTTGGGCGAGGATGTAGCAAGTAATATTTGATGTATGAAATGATAATATGCTTGCATTGCAATTGATAGTGAT
>JAKATV010000348.1 GCA_021818565.1 Planctomycetota bacterium | reverse complement strand
CCACCTGTTCCAAGGCAATCCGCCACTTGGAACGATACACAACGCTGTCGGGAATATGGGCCTTTCGGCAACGCTGGCGATCCGGATTCCATGATTTTTCCGGAAGAAACAGGTCCGAATCCAGCAGTGCCATAAAATCGCCGTGGCGACACGCCAAATGAACCGTAACGATGCAATTATCAATCTTGCCTGTGGCCCCGCAGTGCTGCCGTTGCACACCGGGAGTTTTATCCCCCTTTTTGGCCACGGATGTCTCGTCAGTCCAGCCCACCACTCCCAGGGGATCCGACCGTTCCGAGCTACCCGGTGCCGGAAGATGATCTTGTGCGATGCGACGCTGAACCTCATCGCGCATTGCACCGACATCCCACCGATGAAACGCCAGAAACAACTGCAATGTACGAACGGTAGACCCGGCAGCCAGGGCGATCGGCTCAACGCTCTTACGCGGCAGATCGCTAAGCAGACCGCGCACGTACACCCCGAAATGTCGGAACGTCGGCTTATGGGAAAAGCAGCGACGGAAACGCAACAGAAACACGCCCAACGCTGATCCGAGTTCGCTTATTTCTTCGATCGTCATCCGAACCTCCTTGTTCAATGACTGATCTATCGGTCCACATACAGCTAAAGCTTGAGCAAATATTGCGCTGTAGTAGTAGTTGATGGAATTCGCCGGGCAGGAAGGCCGCCGGCAGCCTGAAAATGATAAGACAATCGGCAGCCCAAGTGTTTTGCCGGGTTGACCGATCCCTCGTGTGGCTGCCCCCCTTTTATTTCGCATGGCGTTTATCCGGTGCCACCGAAGTTATTCAATGTCTGTCGCATGGCCGAAGCGGGAGTGTTGGCGTAAACCCGGCCGCCGATGCGATTGACGATGTGCGCGATCTGGCTACCCTTTTGTCCATTGAGCCAAATCGTCGTCATATTGTGCAATTGAACTCTATGGGCGGCGGGGGCCTCAATAGCGCTTTCGCATTTGATGACGGCATCACGAAAATAGCAGTAAATTCCCAATCCCCAGGCTTCGTGGTCGGTAACTGTGTCCTTCACTTTATACGATGCGTAGCCATCGGTTTGGCCCGCCATCCAGGATGCCTGGTTGGGCGGGTCGTAGGGCATTTCCGATTGATACATGTACACGCGTCCACGATTGCCATTCCAAAGTGTCTGGTATTGCTCGTGGTGCTCATTGAATAATCCATAACAGGTCACATCATCGCCGTTGACCACCAGTCCGTGCTTTGTGGGATTGGTTTTCCAACCGACGCCATTGCCATGATCCGCCCGCCAAATCCAGATGTTATCCGTCACAACGTGGCGGCTGTTAATAATAATACCCACATCGTTGCGACCCGCGGCCGGGCCGGCCGTTCGCACGGTTAAGTCATAAAGGAAGCTTGGGTTAGCGGAGTGATCAGCCGCGCTGCCGACGGGCCCCAGTTCCAGCAGGCACGGAGAGTTGACCGGACCGGCATCCACAATAAGTCCGGCAATGGTCACGCCATCCACGTCAGCTACCGAAACGGCGGGCCGGCCCGTCATGGCTTTGAGCGATGGCACGCCCAAGCCCAGAAGTATGGTGTTCGGTTGCGTCACGCGTAGTGTGTTATTTAATTTGTAAGTGCCGGGTGTAAAAATAAGATGTTTGCCGGCGGCCAGTGCCTTGTTCAGGCTGAAAGCCGAATCTTTGGCGGGGTGGGCGATATAACACCGATTTATGGGAATTGATTCGCCCGCCGTGGAACCCGAAGCCCACGATACGCCGACCGTGTTGCGCCGCAGCGCTGGAACAAAGACCGCAAATTCGCCGGACTTGTCGACAATGATATAGGGCTTTTCACGAATTACCGGCGTTTGGTCAACCACCGTATACGCGGGATTGGGAAACGTGTTCCCCGGAGCATTTTGACACCCCACAAAAACCATGTTCCACACGGCGTTGTTCCAGGCCGACCACTTGCTATTGCGCGACAACCATTGCTGTTGCGACGCCGGGGCCACTTTGCCATCCACCACGGAATCAGCCAGAAACCCGCCGCTGGCCCAGCCCGCGCCGCAATTACATGACTTCCACACGTCATAGAGATCCAGATTGCCTTTTACGTGCAGGCGACGCATCGGCGACGCTTGGGACACCGCAATGCGCGTGGTGCCTCCCGTGGCCGAGGGCAGCACCGCATAGTTACTTACGGTCCGCCAGAAGTTGACTAAGGCCGCTCCGCCACTCCACTGGGCGTTGATGTTTACTCCGCCGTCAATAAGTACATCGTCGGGATTTTTCCCCAACCCCGCGACTTCCGTGTAAAAGCCGACATTAAAATTCACGCGATAATTACCGGGTTTGAATAAAAATGCATAGCCTTGCGATGCAAATTGATTCGACTCCATTTTTCTGAAAATAGTTCTGGTGATTTGATTTATCCCCTCGGCGGGCATGTCCGCATCGAAAACATAAACATTTTCACCGAAGACCGTCTTGTTGGCCCGAGAGAGGGACGCGACACGTTCAGCGGTCGGCAATGCCTGTGCATCCGTTCGCGCAGGTGCCATAGATGCGACTGCGGCGGTGGACATAATTTTCATAAATTGTCGTCGGTTTGGCATTTATTATGTTGCTCCTGGAGACACAACTTGCATTTTCGCCTGCGCGGTGAGCCTAGCCTTCAGCGCCTTGATTGTCAATTTAAGGGGCGCACGCAATGGGTGAGTTGAGTGGCTGTGGCCATATTTTTTGGCGGGAAAACTGAAGCGGACGGCATAAATGCCGGCGCTAAGAGAATCATTGGCCGTGGAAACTCGCATCGCGGAGGCCCGCCCGGATATATTGCCACGCCCGTTATGTTGTTACCGAAGAAAATGGCTTGCTTATTGAGGGGAGAAGGAACATACTTGCACATGTCAATAACATGATCGCGATGATGGGCGGCGGCTGGTTGTTGGTGGGTCCGCAGCCGAGGCGCGAACGGGCGTTGGGTCGAAATGAAAAGGAAGTGTGCTGCATGAACTGGAAGTTGGCGGTTGGAATCGTACTAATTGTATTGGGCGGGGCAGCTTTAGCGTTTAATGGTGTGACTTGGTATAGCCGCAAGCCGATCATCCGCATTGCCACGGTACACATGGATGTAACGGTCAAGCATAAACTGTTTGCCGAACCGATGGTGGCGGGTCTGGCCGTCGCTGCGGGCATAGTTCTGGTGGTGCTAAGCCGCAAGTCACCGCGTTGAGAATATGAAGGTCACAGGATCCAGCGGTACGTCGCCGGCATTTTCAAAGCCAATGTATGTGAGGCTGTTAAGGCCCAAGCGGTATGTATGGTGCGGTTGCAATTTTACCGGCAACACGCAGACTTTATGGCCGTTGGTCCAATAAGGCCGCCTTCCCCGGGGAATTACCGGAAATTCAGGACCTCCGCCAGTCCAGGAAAATCCGGACGACATGGGCACGTTGAACGTGACACGGATGGCAGTCAAACTCGGGTCCACATTCCGTGCG
>JAKATV010000500.1 GCA_021818565.1 Planctomycetota bacterium | reverse complement strand
GCACTAGCCCGATAAGTGATCAATCTGATTGCCGCAAGCGTCCCAAAAAAATATCGCCTTATTATTTTGGTCAACCCAGCCGATATGACAGGTCTACTGCTGCGCTGACGGCCAGTGTTATTGGCCGCGCGTTAGCTGCTCGCGAGGCTTGATGATGTCGAACAACAACGCACTTGGCGATCACGCAAATGTCAGGAACCTAACCCACACCAGGGCCGGCGCAGTGCGTGTGCATCAAACTACCCGTGGTTTTTCCCTCATAGAAATGCTTGTGGTCCTGCTGATTATTGTGATTCTGATTTCGATATTGCTTCCGGCAATTTCCCGAGCGCGGGAATTGGCGCGTACCGCGGCCTGTGCGGCGAGCCTGCGCAGTTTGGGTCAGGTTACGTTGCTGTATGTCAATCAGTACCAGGGGGTTTTACCTTATGGAACTTATGGCAACCCCGATTTTCCGGTAAGTGGATTTAATTCATACTTTGGCGAGTGGGCGAATCTGGATTTTTATCTTTTAGTTGGGCCGCCGGTTCCGATGACTAACAACGGCGTCATTGGAGAAAATATTCCTCCTGATTTAGCGGATAAATGGGACTCCATATTCTGGTGCCCGGATCGTGTGGAACCGATGGTCGCCCAGTGGGGCCTTAATTATGCGGCGAATCCCAATGTGTTTCTGGTCCCCATTACCAATCCCATTACCGGCTATGCGCTCAATCAGAGCCTCCATTACAGCGCCATACCGGACCCGGCGCAAATTATTGAGATCGGCGATACCAATCAGAGTTTCCCCGGCGGCAACTGCGCGTCATTTTTATTTTCCTGGACGCCAAGTCAATTATCCTGGCAGTACGGCAGCTATACGAGTTCCACGGTCATTCCGGCGAATCCGGGAAATACCGACGCTACGACAGCCATTATCAATCATCAGGGCTTGCGCTATCGTCATAATTCGTATTCCCCCACAACTGGGGACGCCAATGCGGTATTTTGTGATGGCCACGTGGAATCCATTCCGCAAAATGGGTTACATGTGTCTAATATTCTTCCCGCAAATTGAATAACCGGATGCGTGCCTGTTTCATCCTGCCAAAAAAGCCTCCTCCACGCTACAATATCTGCGATAGGTAGTGGTTATCAGGATGCAGGTAATGAAATCCAATCATACGCATAGCGGGTGTCCGAACGCTCGACCACCGGTGCGCTGCGGTGCCGTTGCCATGCTGTTGGCGGCATTGCTCTTGGCGGCAGTGTTCGCGGGGCACAACAAGGTGGTGCGGGGCGGAACAGCCCGGCATCCCAAGCTTCCGCGTGTCAGCGTGGTACTGGGAAATAAAACCGTTAAACTTTGGGTGGCGGCATCACGGCGAACGCGCGATCGCGGCTTAATGTATATTCATAAAATGCCTGGTGACTGCGGCATGTTGTTTGTCTTTCCACACAGCGGCCGGCAAACATTCTGGATGAAACATACCTTGATTCCGCTGGATTTAATATTTCTCAATCAACAAGGTGTCATCGTGCGACACTATTTCATGCCGCCGGATCATGGCAAAAAACTTTATCCCAGTGGGCAGCCGATCCGCTACGCTATTGAATTGAACGCCGGCGCATTCCAAAGGCTGCATTTGCACGACTTCATGCATATAAATCTCCCAAAAAGGTATTCAATTCCAGCGCGGAAAGCAGTTGGTGCGTCATGACTGGGAGGCTTCTATGACCCCGACATCCGCTCCCGGGCGAGCGCGCAAAGGCACGGTGTTTTCCAACAAGCGCTACCGCCCTAAATCCAGCACAAGTTGGATATTAGCAGTGCTGGTTCTGATCGTCCTGATTTTCGCCGCCGTCATGGCGCTGATCATCCTTCCACCTGCCTGGTATCGTCCGATTCATACGATGAATGACGAGGTGTATAATCAGGCTGATCACGCGCAGGCTTCTCTGATGGCCTTGAGAAATAAATTGCGCAGGCCTGATCCAGGCACCATTACCTGGACCATCACTGAGCAGGAAATTAACAGCCTTCTGGCGGTAGCCTATGGCGTGGACCAAAAATCAAAAACGCCGCACAACCCCGGCGGCTTAACGGATCCATTTGTCCGGTTTACTGATAATCAAATTACGTTTGCCGCGCGCGACAACCAGTTACCGGGCAATCCTGTGGCTAGTGCCGGGGTGAATGTGCGATTAATTTCCGCGGCAGGTGCTCCGCCCCAGGCGCGTATAACCATTAATGCTTTGCATGCCGGTGATTTGCCGTTGCCCCCGTCGCTGCTGACAGATCGTTTGAAAACGTTCTTGCCGCGCCTGGCACCGGTGGTGGAAAAAATTATTGATGTGTATGCCGGTCCACAATATGCCCGGCTTGCCACCCCGCAAATTGTTCAGTCGGTTGCGGCCATATTTTCCGGCAAGCCGTTCCCGACGGAATTGCGCCTCAATCATCGCAAGCTGATGATCGACAAGCTGGTCATTCGCGGGCCGTCGGTGGATGCTACGGGCCATGCGCAGCCGGCAGCGCTGACTTTTGAGCTTGTGCCCGAGCCGTAATACGCAAGGCAGCACACCGGCCCCTCAATACCTGTCGGCCCCGCGATCGGGAATTTACCAATGCAACGAAAACAAATTGAAGACATTCTCACTGCGGCCGGCACGCGTCCCACGCGTCGCCTTGGTCAGCACTTTATGATGGATCAGCGGATATTAGATCAGATCATGGCGGCAGCCGCACTTGATGGCCATGATATTATTCTGGAAGTAGGCCCTGGACCGGGGAATCTGACATCACGAATCGCACCGCTGGTCAAAGCGGTTTTAGCGGTGGATATTGATACTCCGTTATTGGCGGCGGCCAGCCAATATTGGGAAAAATTATCCAATGTGCAATGGATGAAGGCCGATGTTCTGGCCGGCAAACATTGCCTGAATAATAGGGTAATTCAGGCATTGCTGGCATTAAAGCCGGAGGGATCCACCGGTTTTGTGAAGCTTGTATCCAACCTTCCTTATAATGTCGCTAGTCCGCTGATTATCGATATTCTTGCGGCCCAGTGTGCTTTCAACTTGGAAAATGATGCCGTCCGGTCCGTGTATTTCGAACGCCTGGTGTTTACCGTGCAATGGGAAGTGGGGCAGCGTATGCGGGCGCTTCCGGGTACGGAACATTACGGATCGCTATCAGTACTTATTGCGTTAATGGCGGACGTTGAAATACTGGCCAATATTGCGCCGGGCGCCTTTTGGCCCCCGCCAAAAGTAAGATCGGCATTGGTCCGGATTTTTCCCAGCGGCGAAAAACTCCGGCGTATCGGAGATGTGCGGCGATTGCAGCGCACGGTATCCAATCTTTTTTCGCATCGGCGGCAAAATATCAGCAATGCCATTCGCCATTCCTTTGATGCGCCCGCTGCAGCCCAAGTGCTGGAAAAACTGCGGGCCATGGACTTTGACCCGACCCGCCGATCAGAGGCGCTTGCACCGGAAGAGTTCCTGAGGCTT
>JAKATV010000325.1 GCA_021818565.1 Planctomycetota bacterium | reverse complement strand
TCCATAGCCTTAACCGGTGCTGCCGTCGGAATATTGTTGATGGCCGGTTGCGCCGCTAACAAATCCACAAAACCTGCGGCCGCTGCTGCCAAACCCGCGATATGGCCGCTGACCTTGAAAGATCCGGCGGCCAATGAATCCGGTGCGCAAATATGGGCGGAAAACTGCATGCGGTGCCATGAACTGCGTTCGCCATCGCAATATACGCCGGCACAATGGGGCGTGATCGTCCAGTATATGCGGCTTAAAGCCGGACTCACCGGCGTACAGGCCAAAAAAGTACTGGCGTTTCTGCAAAGCGCCAGCGCCCACTAAATTGCTTACTATCCCCAACGAGACGGTCCGGCTGCTGAAGAATCCTCTTCAGCAGCCGGCCGTTGGAGGGGACGAACTTGGCAAACCTGTTCTTCAAGGTGGACGGCTTACGCCGTAATATCAACAAAAGGAACCACCCAATGGCTGCCCGATTGCGTGCGTTAATTCGTCGATTCGGTGTTCTCTCCCAGCAGCGCCGCAGGCACCGGGATTTGGCGTGGAGTCATCTTTCGGCCGCTGATGGAGCTGTCGATGATTTTCCTGATGGGCAAATCCTCCAACGCGGTGCGCCGACCGTGCCCGGGTCTCCAGGCGTGGCGCAAGGCGTTGTACTTGGCGTCATTAATAACCCGGACACGCGCTTTTTCAGTGAGATCTTCGACATCCATCAACCGCCCCTCCACCAGGATGGACGCATAATCGTCGAGTTGATCAGTGAACACATCAATCTCAAAGCAGACCTGCTTGTTGACGGCGAGAATGTCTCCCTTGCGCCCGGTCATAGGCACACGGAGATAGATGGTATCTTCGATGCGGCAGAACGGCAGCGGAATAACATAAGGTCGCCCCTGGAGATTGGCCATCGCCAGCCGGCCGATGAGACTGGTGTCCAGGAGAGTGAAGATTTCCGTTTCGGTCATGGCAATCATAAGTAACTCCGGTTAAAATACATCAACTGGATACGAATATCTACATTATGCCATCATGTGTATATTCGTCAAGATAAGGAATCTCGGATATGGTCAGCAGCAACACCATGCGAATGCGGGCCGGCGCATCAGCCGCCCGACCGGATTATACCGCAGATGATTTTCCCCATTCGCCGCTTGTGGCCTTTTATGAAGTCACGCGTGCCTGCAATCTTTTATGCCGCCACTGCCGTGCGGAGGCTCAGGCGCACAGCGACCCGCGGGAACTAAAGCCGGTAACTTCACAGGCCCTGATTGATGATCTGGCGAAATTTCCCAAGCCTCCCCTTCTGGTGCTCACCGGCGGCGATCCGATCAAGCGGCGCGATATATTTGAAATTGTGCATCACGCCGTGGCTTCAGGCTTGAAAACCGCGATGACGCCGTCGGCAACGAAACTCGTAACCACCGACGCGGTCCAGCGTTTGAAAACCGCCGGCCTGCATCGTCTGGCCGTGAGTCTTGACGGGGCGGATGCGGCCACACATGACAATTTTCGGCGCGTACCCGGCAGTTTTCAACGGACGATGGAAATCATTGCCGATGCCGCCGATTGCGGCTTGCCGCTGCAAATCAACACCACCATCGCCCGGCACAATTTTCACCAGATTGACGCCATCGCTGAAGCGCTTGCCGCCTTTCCTATTGTGTTGTGGTCCGTATTTTTTCTCGTACCCACAGGCCGGGCCTTGGCGGATCAGCGCATAACACCGGATGAATTTGAATTGGCGTTTGAGAAGCTTTATCAGCAGGGACTGATTCGGCAATATGCCATCAAAACCACCGAAGCCCCCCACTATCGCCGATTCGTACTCGAAAAAATGAGACAAACGGTTCATCGCCCCGAGGATTCCTCCGCCCGGCACCCGGTAATGCCCAATATCGTCGGCACCAATGACGGGCGTGGGGTTATGTTCATCAGCCATATTGGCGAAATATTCCCCAGCGGATTTCTGCCCGTCCTGTGTGGCACATTTCCCAGCGATTCGGTGGTGCATACGTATCAAGCCGCACCGCTATTTCTGGACTTGCGGAATCCCGAAAAACTCAAGGGCAAATGCGGTGCCTGCCAATATCGTGATATCTGCGGCGGCAGTCGCGCTCGGGCTTACGGGCTAACCGGGGATCCCTTGGCTGCCGAACCGGATTGCCTATATGGGGAGTCGTATTATCAAAATCAAAACTCGAACAGGAGCCTTCCAATATGTTTAGCGTAACGAATTTACTTTGTGATCATCAGGCCGGAAATGAACGCCTCCGTTATGGCCACCGCATGGGCCATGGTGAATCTGAAGCGACGCCACGCCCCGTGGTGGTTTGGGCGGTCACCAAAGCGTGTAACCTGCGGTGTGTGCATTGCTACGCTTCGGCAACTAACGCACCGGCTCCCAATGAACTGACCCATGATGAAGGGCTTGCTTTGCTGGATGATTTGGCCGGATTTAAGGTTCCGGCGGTACTTTTCAGTGGTGGCGAGCCGTTAAGTCGCCCGGATATTCTTCCTTTGATTCGGCACGCCCGGTCACTGGGACTGGCATGCACATTATCCACCAATGGGCTGCTCATTGATGAACAAATGGCGGACAATCTGGCGGAATCCGGCTTGAAATATGCCGGCATCAGTATTGACGGCATTGAAAGCCGCCACGACAAGCTCCGCGGGAGACCTGGAGCGTTTAGCAGCACCTTGGCTGCCATTGATCGTTGCCGCGCACGCAGTATCAAAGTCGGTGTGCGTTTCACGGTTCATAGCCTGAATGTTGACGACCTGGATGCGATATTTGATATCTGCGTATCCAGTAATGTCCAGCGGCTGTGCGTGTATCATCTAGCGTATGCCGGACGGGCGGACAATATGCAAAAAGTAGATTTATCCGCCTCGCAAATCCGCAAAGTCGTGGATCGTATTTTTGAGAAAAGTCAGGAATTGCACCGTCAGGGAATCCCCTTGGAAGTTTTAACCGTCGATAACCATGCCGATGCGGCTTATCTCTTGCTACAACTGGAAAAGAAAGATCCCCAACAATATCAGAAAGTTCGCAGCCGGCTGGAAGGTACAGGCGGGAACCGGTCCGGCTGCAATATCGCATCCGTTGATCCGATGGGCAATGTTCACTACGATCAGTTCACGTGGCATTACAATTGCGGCAATGTCCGTGAACAGAGTTTCAGCAAAATATGGACCGATGCGACCGATCCGCGCCTGGCTATCTTGCGTAACCGCAAATCCCATTTGCCCGCCCGCTGCCAATCGTGCCGCTTTCTATCGGTCTGCAATGGCAATCTCCGTACGCGCGCGGAAGCTGCCACCGGTGATTGGCTGGGGTTTGATCCCGCGTGTTACTTAAGCGATGCCGAGATCGGTCTGGGGACTGCCGCAAATGCGGCAACCCCGAAATTCAACAGCAATGTGGCAGTCTGCGGTTCAGCAAGCCATGGTGGCTCCGATTATCCATTGCCACTGGTCAGCGGAGTTGCGAACTAGGAATCAATCATGC
>JAKATV010000031.1 GCA_021818565.1 Planctomycetota bacterium | reverse complement strand
TCAATGCGGCAGCGTTGAGTTTTTTGCGGATTACGTTCCTGTGAAACCATGCGCTTCCCCCGTCACGATGCGTACACCGAGTGCCGAACTGGACTGCGTTTTCGCCCGCCGCCCCACTCCGCATCAAACCATGACGCTGCCGCGTCAGGCTACAGTTTCAGTTTTCGCAGCCGCAGAGAATTGGCAATAACCGATACGCTACTGAAGCTCATCGCTGCCGCGGCGATCATGGGGCTTAGCAGAATGCCGAAAAATGGATACAAAATACCCGCGGCAACCGGTATTCCCAGAATGTTGTAACCAAATGCCCATAAAAGATTCTGCCGGATATTCCGCATCGTCGCGATGCTTATGTGTCGCGCCTGGAGAATGCCGGCTAAATCTCCGTGCAGTAATGTCACACCCGCACTGGCGATTGCGACATCCGTACCGGTACCCATGGCAATACCCACATCCGCCTGCGCCAGGGCGGGCGCGTCATTAATGCCGTCGCCCGCCAGAGCCACTTTGCGTCCCTGACTTTGCAGGCGGCGCACCGCCTCGGCTTTTTGCTGCGGTAAAGTATTCGCTTCGACCGCGTCAATACCCACGCGACGGGCAACGGCCTTGGCCGTGGCCTCGTTATCACCGGTGATCATAACCACAGACAGGCCCAGAGACTTTATACGCTTAACCATTTCCGCGGCACCGGGACGCAGCGGATCTTGCGTACCCAAGAGACCCATAAAATTTCCCTCCGCCGCCACATACATTATTGTCTGACCGGTGCTGCGCAGAACTTCCTCTTGTTGTGACACGGATTCAATGGGAATCCGCAGTTGTTGCATCAGTGCCGCATTGCCGATGGCCACATTCTGCCCCTTGATTTTGCCACAGACACCCTGTCCGCTGGTGGATTGAAATTCCTCAACCGGCAATAGCGCCATGCCCCGGGTTTGGGCCGCGGAAACAATGGCTGCCGCCAGCGGATGCTCGCTGCCACGCTCCAACGAAGCGGCCAATTGAAGCAAATCATCAGCGGAAACGCCCGGCTGCGGCTGAAGTGTTACCACCTTCGGATGGCCCTGTGTCAACGTACCGGTTTTATCCAGAGCGATGGTGTCAATTTTTTCCATGACTTCAAGAACTTCCGCATTTTTTATCAGCACACCCGATTGGGCCGCCCGGCCAACACCCACCATGATGGACATCGGTGTGGCCAACCCCAGGGCGCAGGGGCAGGCGATCATCACCACCGCCACCGCATTGACCAGCGCATAGGCCATCGCCGGAGCGGGGCCAAATAGGGACCATAAAATAAACGTCAGAATTGCCGAGCCTACCACTGCGGGCACAAATATTCCGGCAACTTTATCAGCCAGACGTTGAATCGGCGCACGGCTGCGCTGCGCCTGGGAGACCAACGCCACAATTTGCGCTAACAGCGTATCGGCCCCGACTTTTTTCGCCTCCATCACCAGGCCGCCGGTGCCATTCACCGTGCCGCCAATGACTTTGTCCCCCGCCGCCTTGAGCACCGGAATGGGTTCCCCGGAAATCATGGATTCATCGACGGTACTTGAACCTTCCAGCACGATTCCATCAACGGGAAGTCTTTCCCCGGGGCGCACTTGGAGTTTATCCCCCACGGCAATCTGTTCCAGCGGCACATCCTGTTGATTGCCGTCGGCGGCAATACGCCGGGCACTTTTGGGCGACAAATCCAATAATTCCCGGATGGCCGCGCCGGTTTTGCCGCGTGCCCGCAACTCCAGCATTTGCCCCAGCAACACCAGCACGACAATCACGGCGGCAGCTTCAAAGTATGTCGCCACCAGGCCGGGATGAACCTGAAATGCCGGGGGAAAAATTTGCGGCACCAGCGTGGCAACAAAGCTGTACACATACGCCACGCCCACGCCTAACCCGATCAGCGTAAACATGTTGAGATGCCAGGTTTTAATCGAAGCCCACGCCCGCACAAAAAAGGGCATGCCGCACCAGAATACCACCGGTGTAGATAAGAGAAGGTTGACCCAGTTTACCCACGCCGACGTGTTGAGATGGGCAATTTTTAAATCCGCCAGCATGGATAATATAAACACCGGCACCGCCAGTGCCAGGCCAATGCGGAAACGCCGGGACATATCCACTAATTCCGGATTCTCCGGTTCGCCAGCCGATTGAACTTCCATTGGCTCCAAGGCCATACCGCACTTCGGGCACGCGCCCGGTTCAGTACGGATAATTTCCGGATCCATCGGGCAGGTATAACGCATTGCCTTGCGGGCAGGCGGCGATGACAAATCAAGTTCCAGGGCCATGCCGCACTTGGGGCACGCTCCCGGTTTATCACTGCGAATTTCCGGATCCATAGGACAGATGTATTGGCGATTTGCGGCCCCAAGCGGCGCTGCCGGACCAGCGGTCAATGCGGCGGCGGGCGTTATCCTCATCGTTTTTGCGGAAACTCCCATTTGCACCAGGCCGCCACTCCCCGGCTTTAATGGCTGCTTATTGAGATATTTTTCCGGATCGCTCTGGAATTTTTCTAAACAGCCTTTGCAACAGAAATAATAGGTAACACCCCGATGCTCCCATTTCCCCCGCGCGCTTTCCCGGGCAACATTCATGCCGCAGACGGGATCAGTCGCCGTCTGGGCGACAATGCTTGCTTTCACGTATTGCTCCGGGTGAAGCAGGAATTTCTCCAGGCAGCTTTTACCACAGAAATAATAGGTCTGGCCGCCATGCTCACGGTGCCCCGCCGCCTTTTCGGGCGTTATCTTCATGCCACAGACAGGGTCAAGCGTCTGGCTGCCCTGCAATGATGTATCAGTTGTTATATTCACGGTATTCATAGTTTCCTTCTTCCGCTTAATGGTCCAGATGAGATATGAGTTTCACAAGTTCATCGCAGGCGGCATCAGCCTGCGCCCCGCCGGCCCGAATTTCATGCGCGACACAATGCTTGAGATGATTAGCCAGCAATTGCCGTGCGACACCCGAAAGAGACTTTTGCGCGGCGGCAATCTGAATAAGAATATCCGCGCAGTACCGGTCCTGTTGCACCATCTCATGCACACCGCGAATTTGGCCTTCAATTCTTTTGAGGCGATGGAGGTTGGCCCTCTTCTTATCCGCATCCACCGCGAAAGCATTCCCTCCGGGGCCAAACCGCCGCAAGATCGGTAGAGGCCGGTCAGCCGGGTCAGAGGAATTGCCATGTTGATCGGCTGGCCTGGGTTCTAAGTTCCGGCTTTTTACATTCTTAGGCATAGAAGCGCTACTCCGTCTTATATACCCCAATGGGGTATATGACACATCCTAGCGCAACAGGCAACAGGAAGCAAGTATCCGTGGTATCCGCCACCCCGCAGCCCCATCCCTTTTAACCGCGTGTGCTTGCACCGCGCGCCCCCCGTTGCCCACCGCCCGACAACGGGCGTCCCCCCCACTCGCACAAATTCCCCCCGCCGCCCCCCCATTAAGCCGCGGGCATCGTGCCCGCGTCCCCCCCCACTAAT
>JAKATV010000234.1 GCA_021818565.1 Planctomycetota bacterium | reverse complement strand
GATTGCCACCATGCGAACTTTGGCGGCACGGAAAATTGCGGAAATCGATCAGACCATTCGTGTGCGCACGAAGCATGGTTTTAGCGCCGCCGCCAATATCGTGCGCACCAATGTTGGTAAGCAAGTGATGGATATGCTGCGGGCCGAGCTTTCCAGCACCCGAAACCACTATCATCGCGTGGCGCTCTACGAGCGTGTGCTCGCAGAGCGTCGATTACGAATGGCCCAAACAGTGGCAGGGGGCTTCAGCGTCGCCCTGCTGGTGACACTGTTAGGAATGTATTGGCGCATTGTCCATGTGGTGCGACGCAGCAAGAAAATGACGGATGATCTCGTCCACAATGCCCATAATGACCCCTTAACGGATTTGCCCAACCGTGGCATGTTTATGAATTGGCTGACCTATGGCTTGGCACAGGCTCAACGGATGGATGGCAAGGCCGCCGTATTGTTTTTAGATCTTGACGGATTCAAACCGGTGAATGATCGTCTGGGGCATTCCGCCGGGGATCATGTTCTGTGCGAAGTGGCGCAGCGTTTTAAGCAAAGTGCCCGCACCGGTGACATGATCGCGCGAATCGGCGGCGATGAATTTGCGGTTTTCATTCCTGCAGTTTCCAATGAAAGCGATCCGGCGGAATTGGCACATCGCCTGATCGAAGCTATGCGCCAACCTATTGTTGCGGATGGTTCCGTGGTGTATGTCGGGGTGAGCATCGGTGCCGCGATGTATCCGCGCAATGGAAAATCCCCGGAAGCCCTGCTGGAGGCCGCGGATCAGGCCATGTACCGTGCCAAGCGGGAAGGGGGGCGTAAACTGGCATTCCACAATTCAGCGCTGACCGACCAGATTACGCGCGAGGCACGCCTGCGGGGTGGATTGCAACACGCCCTGCAGGCCAAAGAATTTGAATTTCATTATCAACCCCTACTGGACGCGCAAACGCTTAAGCCCGTGGCGGTGGAAGCACTGTTGCGCTGGCGGCATCCGGAATTAGGGCTGCTGGTTCCGGGGGAATTTCTTCCGGTTGCGGAACGCAGTGGATTTATGCGAAAGCTCGGACCGGTGCTGCTGCAAAATGCCGGCGAACAAATGGCTGTTTGGCGGCGGCAAGGATTACACTTGCGATTGGCGTTCAATATTTCGCCATTTCAGTGTTCCGATCAGAATCTCATATCAGCGGTGGAAAGTATGTTGCTTTCCAGCGGTATGGAACCGCAAAATCTGTATCTGGAAATCACTGAATCCGGACTGCTGCAAGCCGATGCCCGACCGATTCTGCGGAATATAAGGCAATTGGGTGTCGGTTTGACGCTGGATGATTTCGTCGGCGGCAGCGGAGGGTTGGCGTGTTTGCGCCAGCTACTTATTAACCAAGTCAAATTTGATCGCCGATTTATTACTGGATTAACGCGCTCGCCGGCAGATATGGATTTACTCTCCGGCCTTACTGACCTCACCCATCGCCTTGGTATGCAAGTCGCTGCCAGTGGCGTTGAAACGCAGGATCAGGATGTGGTTGTCCGCCGATTGGGTTGCGATCTGGTCCAGGGAAATCTATACGCCGGTGCCTGCAGTCCTGAGGATGTCGCCCATCTGCTCCATCAATGGAAGGCTGCGTGAACTTTACGCGGTTCTCTGGGCATCCGTCCCTGCCTGCGGTAAACTAAATACATGAATATTCCGGCACCCGATGCTCTGGCAATGCGGCACTGACAGGCGGGACTGGGGCTGGATCTGGTATTCATGGGAATTTATGGTCTTGGAAAAAATTGAAAATCAACCGGGCTGCATCGGCGACGTTACCAGCCCCATCGGCGTTTTTGATTCGGGTCTTGGCGGCCTAACCGTTGTACAGGCATTACACCGCCATTTACCAGACGAATCATTGATTTATTTTGGTGATTCCGCCCGGTTGCCTTATGGCACAAAATCTCCGCGCACCGTGCTGCAATTTGCTCGCCAATGCCTGCGGTTTCTCATGCAGATGAATCCTAAACTTCTGGTTGTCGCCTGCAATACCGTTAGCGCCACAGCCCTGTCGGAGTTGCAAAATGAATTTTCCGTGCCGGTTATCGGCGTGCTGGAACCCGGGGCCGAAGCGGCCGTGCGACTGGCACGCAGGCAGCGGCCCATTGGTGATTGCGCCATAGGCCTGTTAGCCACGGAGGCCACCATCGCCAGCAGAGCGTATGTGCACGCGGTCAGTCGGCGGGATTCCGCTGTGCATCTGGTTGGGCGGGCCTGCCCGTTGCTGGTACCTATGATTGAGGAGGGCCGTGCCGAAGACAGCCCGGTGGTCCAGGCGGTGCTGGCGGAATATCTGGCACCTCTGAAATCTTTAAATCCCCCGGCTTTGATTCTGGGTTGTACACATTACCCCATTTATGCCAAAACCATCAGCCGACTGATGGGGCCATTGACCACTTTGGTTGATTCTGCGGACCAGACCGCCTTGGTCGTTCGTGAAAAGCTTCATACAATGGGGGCGCTGCATCCCGGCTCGCCCGATGGCGGCATCCTGACGTGTTATGTGACAGATCAGGGCCAGAGATTTGAAAGCCTGGCAAATCGCTTTCTCGGCCGGTCGATTGCCCAGCCGGTTTGGGTGGACCCTGAAATGCTTGAAACGGCGGTAACGGAAAAATGATGAGTCGCTGTAAAATAGTTCGGTTATTGTGCCGCATACCTGTTATTGGCATCCTCATTGCCGCTTTCATGGCATTGCCGATCCTGCTGGCCAGCTGCTCCTCCGGCAACAGCGATCCGCAAAATTTTAATTCTCTGGTGCAAAACTGGATCAAGCATATGCAGGGGGGGCATTCTGTCGTTACGCAAGCCCGGAATCTTTTTGCCACCGATAATCCCGACACTCAGCGTGCCGCCATTGCCTGGATGGCCCGCCAAAAATGGGGTCACGAAAAGCCGTATATGGATGCATATCGCCTGGCGGAAAGTTCCCCTTCGCCGCTGGTGCGCGGTCAGGCTTTATTGGCGTTGGGCACTAGCGGTCAGCCCTCGGTAGCGCCAGATTTACAACGGGGCTTGACGGATCCTTCGCAGTTTGTGCGCTTGTGCGCGGCCATGGCGGCAACGTATGTACACAATCCGATTTTAATCCCGGATTTGATTACCCGTTTGCATCATGATTCCAACGCGCAAGTCCGCATTTACGCCGCTGAAGCCCTGAGATCCTACAAAACGCGGCCCGTTATTGAAACACTCATTAACGCGCTTGACGACAGCAACGTCGCAATCGTTCAAGCCGCCTGGGACGATCTGATTTTCCAAACCGGCCAAAAATTCCCCCAACATTCCGGCCCCTGGCAATTATGGCTACAAGCCCACCGGCACGAATTCCGAACCACCGGGTAATTGCCGCTAAATGGCTCACCATTAGGTCGGGTGCTGCGATCAAGAAACGTCTTCCAACAACTTCTAACTTCTCACTTCTCACCCCTGCACCTTACGTCGAACCTCCTATCCGGTTAACCAGTTCCGGGTTGCAGATCGGA
>JAKATV010000295.1 GCA_021818565.1 Planctomycetota bacterium | reverse complement strand
AAGGAGGCACGAACATAAAAACTCCTGTCCGCCCTCAAAGCATAATAAACCCGCCTCAACGCGAAGTGGCAGGAAATTCCGATTCCCGCCATCGTCAATCTCCCGCGAGAACGCCAGCGCTCCGCTGCAGCTTCAGAGGTATAAATACTATATTACCGTCTCCAGTCTCCCCCTACAACACGGCCAACACAACGCGACGCTGAATGAATGAGCCGCTGGCTAAGCTGAACATCTGATCATTTGCCCGAACTCACTTAATCAGCCGGCCTCTTCCCGACCGCCTGGAACCGTTGCCATGTCCTCGAATCCAGGCGAGATGGGTTAAGGTTGAAGTAATTTAGCGCGGTGTTAATATATCGCCCGATTAAATCGAGTTTCGCCGGGTTGGGCGGCGCTGGACTTTCCTGTCAAATCTTTCTATAGTTTCAATAAGAATTGAACGGTTCCTTGGCCGTGGGATTGGACATTGGATTAGTTTTTCGGCCCGCCGTTCGTGGAGAGCTTTTATGGTCACTATGGCTGGGACGATCACCTTAGAGGTCCTTGAGCCTTATCTGGCGCAAGTCAATGATCTATTTGCGCGTGAATTGGCCAGCGATCTGGATCATGTACAGAATCTGTCCAATCATGTCGAACGATTTCGCGGCAAAATGTTACGCCCAGTACTGGTTTTTCTTTCAGGCTTGGCATCCGGCGACATTCGTATGCCATTGGGGCAAACGCATATCACGATTGCCACCGTGGTGGAAATGGTTCACGTTGCCACGCTGGTGCATGATGATGTGTTGGACAACGCGGAAATTCGGCGGCGCGGAGCCACCATTAATCACTTGCACGGCAATGAAGCGGCGGTGCTGCTGGGTGATTTGTTAATCAGCCACGCGTACCATCTTTGCAGTTCACTGGAAAGCCAATTTGCCTCGCGCGCCATTGGCCGCACCACCAATATTGTCTGCGAAGGCGAACTGACGCAGAATTTTAATCGGGGCAACTGGGAGTTAACTGAACAAACATACTTTGACATTATTTACCGCAAAACCGCCAGTCTGATTGAAACATCATGCCGCCTGGGAGCCTGGGCATCCCATGCCGATGCCCCGACAGTAGAGGCGTTAGGCAACTATGGCCGGGCTGTCGGTATGGCGTTCCAAATTGTCGATGACATTTTGGACATTGCGGGCCACCAGAAAACGGTGGGAAAAACCTTGGGCAGCGATATTGAAAAAGGCAAATTGACCCTGCCGATGATTCATTTTCTTGCCACCGCCGCCCCCACCCATCAGCAACTGCTGATCAGCCTGCTGGAATCGGACGCCTCAGATCGTATTGATAACGCCCGACAACTGCTGATCCCCAGCCCCTCCATGCGTTACGCCCGCAACCGTGCCCAGCAACTCGTGGATCAGGCCATCGCTGCCCTTGGCGACCTGCCGGAATCAGAATTCCGCCAAATCCTCATCGACATGGCCCGATTCGTCACCGCCCGTGAATCGTAAAATAAAGTTCGTCATAATTCCCCGCTGAAATTGCACCGTTAAAAGACTGTCCGGATCATTGACAGCATCCGGAACTTGGAACTTGGAATCTGGAATCTCGAGATTGGAATCTCGAATCCCAAATTGCAAACTGTAACCTTGCAATCACGCCGCCCCGGCCGAAACTCCTGCCCCCCCCCACCGCATTTTTCGCAGCCCGCGACGGTTTGGTTACGTCGGAATAGTCTGTTAGAATACTCCGGTTGATGAATTTGCCCGTTCAGGCCGCCGGCTTGCTGAACGGGAGATAATATGGATTAATTAGGCCTCAAGCCGGCGACAACTGGAACTGCGTGACATGTCAAATCAGAGCGGAAATGGTGGATCAGGTAATGGTGGCGGCGGAGTTGGTAATGGCCCCGGCGGATCAGGTGGATCAGGTGGATTTCGGGGCCGAAAAGTGACCAATTGTTCGTTTTGCGGAAAATCCAGCCGCGAAGTCGGCCCCATGGTGGAAGGCCCCAACGACATCTACATTTGCGCCAGTTGTTCGGAACTCTGCCAGAATATTTTTAAGCAGGAGAAACGGAAAGTAACCGGCGCAAAGCCCACAGTTGGTGAAATTCCTCCCCCCCGGCAACTCAAAGAGTTTATGGATCAGTATGTTATCGGACAGGAATCCGCCAAACGGGCGTTGTCGGTTGCGGTTCATAATCATTATAAGCGCCTGTCCCATACCGATGGCAGAACCTCTGAGGATGTTGAACTGGATAAATCCAACGTTTTGCTGATTGGTCCTACCGGATCAGGCAAAACGCTTCTGGCCCGCACGCTGGCGCGGTGCCTGAATGTGCCTTTTGCCATTGGCGACGCCACCACGCTTACCGAAGCGGGTTATGTCGGCGAGGACGTTGAAAATCTGCTGTTGAAACTGCTGCAAGCCGCGGATTTTGACCTGGAAACCGCGAAACGTGGAATTATCTATATAGATGAAATTGACAAAATCGGCAAGACCAGCATGAATGTTTCCATCACCCGGGATGTCTCCGGCGAAGGCGTACAGCAGGCCCTGCTGAAAATGCTCGAAGGCACGATGGCCAATGTGCCGCCGCAAGGCGGCCGCAAGCATCCGGAGCAGCAATATATTCAGATGGATACCTCGCACATACTTTTTATCTGCGGCGGCACATTTGTGGGACTTGAGCAAATTATCGCCCAACGCCTTGGTAAGCAGCTTATCGGGTTTGGCTCGGAAGTTGAAGCCTCACATGTGAAAAACGCCAGTCGGGCACGCTTCCTTGCGGATGTCACGCCCGACGATCTCATTGAATACGGCATGATTCCGGAATTTGTCGGACGCTTGCCCATTTTGGCTTCCCTCAAACCGCTGACCGAAGAAGCGATGATCCAGATACTTACGGAACCACGCAATGCACTGGTCAAGCAGTATCAGAAATTCTTCCAAATGGAAGGCTGCGAATTGGAATTCACCTCCGAAGCGCTGCATCTGATAGCGGAAAAAGCGTTGAAGCGCGATACCGGAGCGCGGGCCTTGCGCAGCGTGATGGAAGAACTGATGCTGGATATGATGTATCATCTCCCGGATCAACCGCAACGGGGAAAATACATCATTACCGATGCGGTGGTGCGCGGTGAAGTAAGTCTCTTTGACACCAAGCCTATGCCGTTAAAGGAAAGTGCCTGACGATTCGTATGATTGTCTGCACCGCTATGATCCGCTAGGATCAAGCAAAGTGAAGCTGTGCCGTGGAGTTTCCCATGCAACGCGCAATAGGCCCGCAGGGCAATGACCGAGAACATCTTGACACCCAGCGCAAGGCGCTGGAAGTAAATATTGACGCGCGCCGCTACGGCACGTTTGCGGAAATTGGTGCCGGCCAGGAAGTGGTGCGCTGGTTTTTCCGCGCGGGCGGAGCCGCCGGTACCATCGCCAAAAGCATGAGCGCCTACGACATGTCCGTCAGCGACGCCATTTACGGCAAATGTGATCGCTACGTCAGCCGGTCGCGCCTGGAAAGCAT
>JAKATV010000020.1 GCA_021818565.1 Planctomycetota bacterium | reverse complement strand
ATCCGCCAAAGTCCACCATTTTCGCGCCTTGGCGAATATGAAAATCATAAAAACAGGTTTTTAATAACGTCGTCTGCGGATCAGCCACAAAGCACTCCTCTAAACCCCCGCAAGGATACGCAAACCGCGGCTAGTAGCAAGCCAGCGCGTCATAGAGCTACCTGGTGATAACCCCGATGGTTGGCCGGCGGCACTGGATTTAGTCATTGCGGCTTTAAACAGCCACTTTGAATTGAATCGCCGGATGCGGATCGTAACCGATGATTTTGAAATCATCGAAGGTTAATTGATCAAAGGGTTTGCGAGCAATTTCCAGGCGCGGCAGCGGCCGCGGGGAACGTGTGAGCTGTTCGCGCAAGCCGGCGAGATGGTCATATTCCGCCATGGCACCGTCACTTTGCGCAACGTATATGTGGGCATCAACGATCGTATGTGCAAATTGGCCCACAGCCAAACCACACTCCTGGGCAATCATTTGTGTTAAGGTGGCGTAACAGGCCAGATTAAAGGGAATTCCCAGAGCAATATCGCCGGAGCGCTGGGAAAGATGGCAATTCAGTTTGCCGTCCAGAACTTGAAATACAAAACTGTAATGGCACGGCGGAAGTTTGCTGGTTTCGGCGTTACCGGGTTCCCAGGCGCTGACCACAAGCCGTCGGCTGTTGGGGTTGCGCTTTATTTCATTGATGACATAGGCAATTTGATCTATTTCCTCAACAGGGGCGGCGGCCTGACCGGTTTGGGAGATTGGAGCGTGGCTTTTCTGCACAGGGTGGGGAAATCTGCGCCAGTAACGGCCATAGGCGGTTTCCAACTCCCCGTTTTCGTCCGCCCAGGCATCCCAGATTTTGGTCTGCTTGCGCAAATTACGAATATGCTCTTCTCCCGAAAGATACCAAAGCAATTCCTTGAGCACCGCCGGATAATTAACCTTTTTGGTAGTCAGCAAAGGAAATCCATCAGCGAGATTCACTTTATAAAATGCCCCGAAGTAGCTGATGGTATCCACCCCGGTACGACTGGCCTTGCGGGTGCCTTGGTCCATGACCAGTTTGACCAGATCAAGATATTCTTTCATCCGTGATTCCAGCTAGTAACTTAAAAAGGCCGCGATGCGTTTACATCGCGGCCTTTACGAACATGGAGGCAAGGGGGCTCGAACCCCTGACCTTCTCGATGCCATCGAGACGCTCTCCCAACTGAGCTATGCCCCCGATTCGCGCTCATTTAAAGTACCCGAATCCCATGCCAAGGTCAAGGAACTTGCGGATATCACGCAGCCAAAATCCTCTATGATCAATGAGCAAAGCACCAAAGCTTTGATTCTGGGGCAGCCCCGCATCGCCTTGTCCACTCCCGGGGGTGTTGGAATGCGTACCCGCCGTTTTTGTGACCGACCCCGGCATCGACGGATGCCACCCTTTCGTCCGTTTAAGTTAACGCTTATGCCCGTCCGCCGGGGGGGTGTGCTGGGTCGTTGCGGTCGGCTGGTCGGCGATGTGCCACGCACGAACCTTGCCGCCGACAGCATCTCGGCGACCGCGAAGACAGCTTGCCGCTTCCGCAGCGATCTGGATTGCAGGGCGAGGTACCCACAGTCCTGACCTTTTTCATTGAACAAGACGGCGTCGACGAGGTAATGCCAAGGTGCCGGGCGCGGAAAGACTTTGATCGCCGCTCGGAGGCGTTGCCCTTCCCAGAAGAAGCGGATTTCAGTAAATGTGAAAACACGTAGAGACAACAGGCAACGCAACCGTCTGTCCATCGCATCATTGGGGCAGTCCAGAAGCCGAGCGTCGGTGCGGTAGACCGCCCGGATGAGTTCCCAAGGCGAACGGTATTTCGAAAAGAAGCGTGAGACACCTCCCAAGCCACGGTACTTCCGCCAGGTGTAGACGCTTGCCAGATCGCGCGCGTAGGTCCGCATTGATGCGGGCCGATCGCTCGTGAAAGCGAAAATTCGAGCGCGAAAAACATCTTTAGACTCGGGCTGTCCGCCAGTCGCGTAGTGAGGAATTCCAAGAACGCAACTGCTTGGACCGGGCTTACCTTTTCTTTGGGAGAGCACTCGCCATCCGACAGGGAGGCGTACTTGCAGCGAATAAAAGGCAAGTTTCCGCGTGGATGCTCGTACAGGAACAACGACCAACATCGCGGGGGAATTTGCGACCCAAGATCGCATCAATAAGTACCTATCCAGTGTGTGCCCACCCGATTGGTGGCATCCGTACAAAAAGGCGCACGCCGAAAGCACAACCACCTTGATATCCCTCATTTTCGCCAAAATCTTTCTCCTTGAAGGGCCGTAATCGCGGATTTTTTGTTGGCAAACGAGCAAGCAAACTGCATGACAATATATTGGCCGTCCGAAAGAATCTCCATGAAGGCAGACGGGAGGTATACGACGCGGATTCACAGTCATACGTCGACACAATTCCCCATGACAAGCTTATGGCCTGTGTGCGGATGCGGGTGACGGACGGTAGCGTCCTGAAACGCATACGCATGTGGCTGCGAGCGGCCGTGGTGGAGGATCAGGGAAGCCGGGGTGGCGGCAAGAAATACAGCCGCCACAAGCAGGGCATCCAAGGTTCACTTCCTCAGGTTAGCTTCCTTCTCCCCCGACGAATTTTTTACGAAAGGAGGAGAGGGTGTGGATACGGGGACCCAACCGCCTGTGGCCTTCTGATACCGATATTCTCTACCGTCGGATCGGATTGTGTTGCCCGGACCACCGCGAAACTTGACCCAGCGCCCGTTTATTTTGGTGCGCGGCCGTCCGTGGTGGGGCCAGCTCTTGATCAAGAACTGGTGCCTTAGGCCAACATTGAACCAGCACTGCAGGTGAGGGGCCCCTATCCTGCCAGTCATCAGCCACGCCTGTGGAACGCCGAATCTACTGTCCGGGAAATAATCAAAGGTAAATGTAAGGTGCCCTCTCGGTGCCGCTCGAAGAAGAGAAATTTTCCTTAGGGCACCCGATTTGGTTGTAGCGATGTCCACCCAAATCGGCGCACGGGGAGCCGCAACCCAATAATAACCTGGGCGAAGCCGGACTTCCGGTGCGCGGAATCTTGCATCAACCGCCAAGGCAGTGCGCCGCGCGGCGGCACCAGTGTAAACTTGGTACCGGCACACCGCGAAACCGGCCAAAAAACCAGTCGTGGCCACCGCAACGAGGGGCAATCTGGCGGCGCGTACGATCCGCTTTGTCTGCGAAAGTGTGTCTCGACCCTCTTGGTTCGCCATGGAAGCCTCCGAATAAATTGGCCGGGAATTGCGCTTTCGTGGTATCCGCCCCCGCCACGCCAGCCCGCTTCCCCGCACGCCACTCTGAACTTTTTCTTATGGTTGACCTATCGGCGGTGGAATCCCATAGTTGTACCAGCTTGCCTGACTTCCCCCAGCCATGAGCAAAAAGCATTGATTTACGGCCCTTCCGCGATAATGCACTTGCTACATTCAACCCGGTGCCCAAGTCGGCGGCTGCGTAAAGAGTTCCAGCAACCCCAGTTTACT
>JAKATV010000437.1 GCA_021818565.1 Planctomycetota bacterium | reverse complement strand
TATCAAGCCTCGGCGCTGCTGGATGCGATGATGTGCAAGCCGCGCGGGGTTCATCAGACCACGGATGAGTTGAATGGCGTTGAAATCGAACCCAGGGGCGTGGTAGTGCGCCAATCCAGCGATGTGTTGGCCGTGAAGGACCCAATCGTTTCAGCGGCAATCCGGTTTATCCGCCAACGTGCCGACAAGGCCATTCGTATCGAGGATGTATTGGACTATCTGGCCGCGGACGATATCATCATTTCTCGTTCCACGCTTAATCGCCGGTTTATTGAATTCTTGGGCCATTCGGCTAATACCTTCATCATGCAGATTCGTATCGAGCGCGCCAAGCATTTGCTTACGGATACGGGTTATCCGATTGCCAGTATTGCCGGAATGATTGGGATTGAACATCCCGAGTATTTTAATGTCATGTTTAAACGGATGACGGGCAAGACGCCCGCCGCATACCGCCAGATGTTCGGAAAACCTTGAACAAGGAATATCCATCCATGCGGAACAATGCAGTTATAAACATGCCCTCACGGCTAAGCCGACAGGCACCAAGCCCAACGACTTATTGTCGCATCGTGGTGCGTTTAATTTCCCTGTTGAACTTGACCCAAAAACTCCACAATTTGACCCAAAAGTTCATTGTTTTGGTGTCATATATGATCTATATTTCATTGAGGTTCAGACGGGCGTGCAAGTGCGCTTGTGCCATATTGATTGAACCGCATGAGTTGGAAAAGAAAAGTCGCCTGCTAACTTTGTTGGAATAACGGCGACTTGTGCAGGGTGTGACATGGCCTGATTTAAGCAGGTTATTCAGACAGAATGGCGCGGACCGGAAAGATGAGAACTTACCGCGCACTTGGAGCCGCTGCACCGGGTACCGATGGTTTCTTCGCCGGTTGACTCCAACCGGGAAGACACGTACCCGAATTTTTGAGTGATTCACCCGGCGCATGTTGCTCCGGGTCCGATTTCCACCCGGCCGGTGGATTACATACCGCCCAAAAAGGGCAGGAGAGTTTTATGTTATTCGCAGTTTCGTCAAAATTGCCGCACCGTCGCGAGGCATCGAGCGGACGCTCGGGACAACCACGTTGGTCATTGGCTATGCTGGCCGGCGCAGGCGCGTTGATGGCCGGCGGTATAGGTATAGCCGGTATCTCTCAGGCGACGGTTATCAATGATGCCAACACGACAACTATCTATCAAGACCTGTTTAATCGGGGAAGTTCAGGATCATACGTGAACTTAAACGGCGCAACCCCTACCACCGATAATTACGCCGGATCTCCAACATGGACGGCCTATTATGATGCCGCCAGTGCGTTTTCAGATGTATACACCGATGGCACGCAACTGCAGATGCCGCATCCGGATGCCTCACAGGTAAACGCAATCCTGCCGTTTGTTCCGCAGAACGGGCAAATCTATGATCTCTCCGCAGCGATAGCCTATGCAAATACTGTCGCAACCGCCGACTGGACGGCTCTGGGCTTCGCCGAGAAAAATGATTACACCGCCACCGGCAACAGTGTCGCTACGAATACCGGTTGGACCACCTTTAACCCCGCATCCTGGTTGCTCACGCGTGCGGAAGCCGACACAGGCGGAGGGGTGCAGGCATTCTTGGGCGTGAGCACCGCCAACCAGCTGAGCATTATCGGTTCCAGCCCTGCTGCCAATGTTTTCGACACCTACGACATTGTTCTCAATACCTCCGCGGCGGCGTGGACCACCACGATTTACCAGAACGGAACGCAACTGGGAACGAAAACGTATACTACCAATCCAACAAGTATTGCGTGGGTGGGAGTCGGCACGATCGGCGGCGTGGATGCTCAGGTTCAAGACTTCACCCTTACCGATACGCCGGTGCCGGCACCGGCGACTTTGGCGTTGTTTGCCGTCGGCGGCTTGGCGATTTTGGCCACCCGTCGCAGGCAGCGGAGCGCCTGAATATTTGAAGAGTTGTCCTCCAATCACGGGCAATAGTCCCGTGATTGGAGGGATTCATGGGCTTTTAAACTGGAAAGGTGTGTTATGAAAAATGCTAAAACAATGGTGAAGGCGCAGGTGCGGCCGCACGGATTTACGCTCATTGAATTGCTGGTAGTGATCAGCATTATTGCCCTGCTGATTGCCCTGCTTCTGCCGGCGCTGGCGAAGGCCAAGCGAGTGGCATTGCGGATTCAATGCGCATCGAATTTACGCCAACTGGGCATCGGTGTAAGCGAGTACGACTCCATCAACCGGGGACAGTACCCGAATCCCAACGAAAACCTGCCTTTCGGGAATGTTGCGCAGCAAACGCAGGTGCACCCGCCCAACTTGTATCCTGTTACGTACAACCCGTATTACCCCAGTGGGTTCGGCTTGCTATTCTCTACGGGAATAGTCAAGATTCCCGTGATATACTATTGTCCAACCAACACATTCTTTTCGGCGGCCACGCCCTCGATATACTTGGGCACCTACGCTCCGACTTGGAGCCCGCTAGACAATGGCAATTATACGTTGACACAGTCGAACCATCTGATCCCATGGACAAATGTCTATTTCGGTTACGAATATTGGTACAAACGTACACAATCAGCGCAATTTAACGGAGGGAATACCACGGCACCGGTCGTAAATCCATGGACCATGAAAGCTTACCCCCAACTCAATTTAGTTGATCCAAAGAACCAATTTACCCAAAGCGATCATGGAGGTCCCGGAACAATTCTGGGCAGCGATATTACAGCCAGCTACTTTAATAACGGATCATGGACGCTTAGCTGGTGGAGCGCAACGGGGAATTATCCCGTCCCCAATCATCTTAATTCCAACGGCCAAGTCAGCGGTGCCAATATTCTTCTGAATGATGCTTCAGTTTCCTGGCATGGTCCTTCGCAACTGGAGTGCAATTACTGGCAAGCTAACGAGGCCTTCTGGGAATAAAATGAGCTGGAGGTGTCCCGCGATGGCAAAAATCGCGGCCATTACCGATGCCCTAGGTCCCCCACTTGGTGACACTGTGGCAGCTATACGGAACTTTATGCTACAGATCATTATTAGAATGGAGTTACGCAAATATGCAGGATATATGCACGCGGATGACTGAAGGTTTTTCGATAGCGAATATTGCAGAATTGCACGCCAACAGGCCTACCCAAAAAAGTGGCCTCTCGCGTTTCCCTTTTGCGACCCGTGCGTATACCGCCGCCTTATCTCGGATGGAAGTACCTTATTGCCGACAGCTCGCATGCCTGGCTTCAAATATGGCCGCGCTATTTGTAGTCGCACTGCTGGCGGGAATCGTCGGGGCACTTTCCGACGGTTCGAACGTTTTTGGTGCGAACGACAACTCCGCTGTCGGCCGACAGGTTGCGCGGCCGAATTCAGATCGTATTGGCGGTTATCACAACGTTGCGTCCTGGCGTGAAAAAGGCGTCAAGGTGATCGTCAGCTCGCGTGATTTTCGCAATGGTTTGCTGACGGACAAACGCGGCGTAAATCGACTGATCAGCGGAGAGTTCCGTCCGGGCGAGGCTTCTTCCATGTATTGGATAAGCAACCCTTATCAGCGTCTGCCGCAGTGGGTCTGGATACACTTTCCCGGTCCGCGTCGTATAAATAAGGTAGTTCTGTACGCCGCAGATGCGGCTTCCGCTCCGGTCGATTTTTCAGGCCAATATTCCACCAATGATGGTGCGACTGTACACACGCTTTTCAGTATGCATAGCGCACTATTTGATCCGCGGACGCTATCCTACACAGTCTATTTTGAACCCGTCGTCACCGATAATTTCCGCCTTTTGATCAAACGAAATGCGGCCTCCGTCACACCGCAATCGCGTATCGCCGAATTGGCGCAGGTAAAAATTTACGGCACGGACGCCGACGACATTGCCACGTCCTCTGGCAACGCCCCAGTGCCAGAGAATGCAGTTGAGGCCGGCGAGTTGGCGACTGGTCTTAAATCCACAGAATTTGTGCCGACAGTCACCACAAGTGGCCGGACATTGAGTATCAGCACGCTCTGGTATCGCATTGTGCTGGATCGGGCCAAACCGCGGATAACTTTTTTGTCTTGGGACTCGCTTGGCAAGGGTGAGTTGAACGTTAATTTTCTCACGCGGCGCGGGGCCTATCCCATACTGCATCAGTTGTTCACCGCGGCAGGTCGGCGGGGATCCGCCCGTCTGACGCGCCGCGGTAACGTATTTATGTACAGCCCGG
Source organism: Planctomycetota bacterium (assembly GCA_021818565.1). GTDB lineage: Bacteria > Planctomycetota > Phycisphaerae > WQYP01 > WQYP01 > JAMDCX01. The sequence goes on along the minus strand of JAKATV010000437.1, from coordinate 14,328 downwards.
TGATGCTGGCCCCCGGGGTATATGAAAAAATATCCATTCGGGCCAATCAGCGAGGATTCGATCTGGGCTTATCCGCAGTCGCCAACCGAAAGATCGCAATGCGCGGCGGATTATTCCGGTTTCACTTTGCCGCCAATCAGACCCCGACAACATTCGTCTGCCATCCCTCAAAGATTATGAATTACGTGGAAACGCCGTGCTATCTGGCGGCACCGGACTTCGGGACGGCGTATATAACCTGTACCGAAGATCCGTGTGCGTTCTACCGCACCCCGGCGAAACCTTTCATAGCAACCAAATACTGGGTTGATATCACACCGCACGCGCCGACCAGCGAGGATGGACTCAATGAAATCACCCCGAAGCCGTGGCACACAGTTTTGCATTTCGCTGTCAAGCGACTGGAGCCATTGCCGGCCTTGGTGGACCATGATCCGCGGCTCAAGAGATTTCCTAAATACTCTCTGAATATCACGCAATGGCGTCCGGACCTGCAGATGGTCAGCAATAGCGTGATGAGTCTGGACTGCGGCTTGGCTGTTCTGTTTTACGCTCAGGAGTCGCTGTTTGTCCCCCATTTGCAAGACGGGATTTCTCCGATGGCGCTGGTGAAAGAAACCGTCAACCGGTACCTCAAGGGATATCCCGGTTATATGATGCCGGCACGCAATGTGTACGCCGCTGATTGGCGTACCGCATCGGATGAGACACCTGCCTATTTGATCATTTCCGGCTGGTACGTAATAAGCACGATCGGCGGCATGAACCAATTGCACAAGTGGCTGCAGCCGCTGGAATGTGTGGCCAATGACCTCGCGGCGGATTTCCGCCCGGACGGCTTAATCGTTCATCCGGGTCCAGAACGATTGTGGTTTGATACGTACAACATCCATGGTGCAGATGCCTATGCCAACGCGGCGGACTACCGGGCCTTTCGATGTATGGCTGATCTGGAAACTCTCGCCGGCCGGCCCGCCATGGCCACACGTTATCAGGAGGATGCCCGCCGCATCAAGGCGGTGTATTTCAAATTGTTTTTTGACCCGCGCACCGGGGTGCTGGCCGGATGGCGGAGCAAAGGCGGGAAACTGCACGACTACATGTTTCCATGGGTCAATGGATTTGCTATCTGCCAAGGGCTGGTGCCTCACAAAGCGGCGAAAGCTATTTTACAACGGCTATTGGCCAAGTTAGAAGCCATTGGTTTCCATTCATACCAATTCGGTTTGCCGACCAATTTAATTCCCTTCAGTCCGGCGGATTATATACCGCATACCAGCGGTGCTCCGCGGCAGGCAAATGGTATGGATACCTGGCAGGTATACATGAACGGCGGTGCCACGCCTCCGTATGAATACTACGTCATTCAGGCGCTTTATATGGAGGGCCTTCACCAGGCGGCGGAACGGCTTCTCTGGCCGTTGATGAAATCCTATGAAAAGGGGACGTTTAATTGCGGTGTGGCGGTACGTGGAAAACGTCAACGCAACCCGGTCGGCAGCGCGTTTTATGCTTGGAATGGTTCCATTGGCCGTGGTGAGGGATATCTACCTGAAGATTGGGACGGTATCGAGGCTTTATTCACCGGCCATTACGGCATTGGCTTCAACAAGCATGGCTATTTTTTTGAGCCATGGTCGCCGCTGAAAGGACAACGAATCAAGTTGAATCTGCCATATATGGGAAAGCTTGTTGGACACATCAAATAACCATTCCAGTTGAGGCATCAAATGAAATTCAAGTGTAGTGTCTGCAAGACCACAGTCACGTTGGCGGTATTCTTTTTATTTGTTCCACGGCTTTGCGCCCACACGGCTATTTCGCGATCAAAACCGGGATTGGCTCACACGCCAGCCACCACCGCAGCGAATTCTAATATTGCATTTGAAGCGCGTGGCCAGTTGGCGGCCCCTGTGGGGCTGCTGGTCAATGGCGTGCACGACCCGCTGGCGATTGATCAAAACACAACATTATTTACGTGGAAGTCCGTATCTGCCGGCCGGGGAGCAAGGCAGTCAGCGTATCAGGTCATAGTGGCGGCAAGCCGCAAGCGTCTGGCGGAAAATGCTGAATCTTGGTGGAACAGCGGCAAGATGGATTCTAGCCAATCGGCTTCGGTGCCGTACACGGGTAAAACGCTGCCCGCTGCGACGCGGTTTTGGTGGAAAGTGCGTATCTGGGATCAGACCGGTCAACCGAGTCCATATAGCACTCCGGCCTTTTTTGACACGGGGTTGAGCCACTGGAAAGCGCAATACATTTGGGACGGAACTTCAAACCAGAATAATTTCGCTTATTTCCGCAAGGCGTTCACGATCACACACAAACCGGTTTTAGCCAAAGTTTATGTTACCGCGCAGAACGATTACCTTTTATATTTCAATGGCCATCTTCTGGGTATGGGGCCGGCCCGGTGTGATCCATACCATTATGGTCAATATAATTCCTATGACATCACCAAATTGGTGAAGACCGGCACGAATGTGTTTGCCGCCAAGGCCCACTGGCTAGGGACTTGGCGAGACACCGGTCGCAACGGCAAACCAGCCTTTATGCTCGAAGCCCGGTTTAATTATAGTGACGGCTCAAGGTCAACAATTGTAACCAATAAATCGTGGAAGGTTCTGGCTCATACCCCATTTATCGAAAATCCTCCAACCTATTTCATTGGATCATTCAGAAATCGCGCCGCGATTAAATTTGATTCACTGTTGGAACCGGTCGGCTGGCGAACGGCGAGGTTTGACGATTCCCACTGGGCCGCCGCTACCGTGGTGAACCGCTCCCGTTATCGTCTGTTTGCGCAAATGGCTCCTCTAGAACGGGAACAGGCGGCGCTCAAGCCGGTGAGTATCACCCGAGACAATGGTGCATGGCTGGTGAATTTCGGACGATGCATCGTCGGTTGGCCTGAACTTACGATGCACCAGAACCGTCCGGGCAGTACGGTACGGGTGCAGTACTATGAAATGACCGGTGGGCGTAAGCCCGCCGGCTGGGACGAATATATCTGCCGGGGCGGAACAGAAACATGGGATGCGAATTTCGGACGGCATACGTCGTTCCAAGTTCTGAAAATAACCGGCTACGCGGGTTCCCTAAAACCCTCTGACGTGCGCGGGATTTGGGCTTACTGCGATGCCGACGTGGCTGGACGCTTTCACTGTTCGAGTCCTCTGGTGAATGCAATTTACAAAATGTGTGTGCGTTCAGCCCAACAATGCGTCCAAGAGGGCATTATCAGCACCGACGCCAACCGTGAACAATCGCCATGGCTGGCGGACAGTTATCTCATCGGCAATGTTCTGCTTTATAATGACCGTGACACAACGATCATGGATAAAGTAGTGCACGACTATGCAGGCGAACAACTAGCTACCGGAGCATTTCGCGACTGCAGCCCGTCATCAGTTAACTGGGTCTGTGCGGAGTGGGCCATGTATTGGCCGATGTTGTTGTGGCGGCAATACCTGTTTACTGGCGACCAGGAACTGCTGAATACGCTGGAGCCGCGTCTGAAGCACTTTCTCCGGTGGATCAAGACTTATCAAAGTTCGGCGACAAAACTTCTAAATCCGCGTACCTCGCGGATTTCGGACTATGCCGGCGGCAACATGCCCAGCGGTGGTTACAATACGGCTACCGCCTGCGAATATTATCAAGACCTGCGCATTGCCTCCCGTATAGCTTCCGTCCTGGGCCATGCGAATCAAAGCCGCCGGTACGCACGCCAGGCGAGCGCGGTAAAAACCGGCATCAATACCCATTTGTTCAATGGGCGATATTATCTGGCGCGAACAGACCGGAAGAAAATGTATCCGCTGGCTTCGGCTTGGGCGTTGCGCTATAACATTGAGCCGACGGCGGATAAGTCCGGCATTCTCGCTGCGATTGAAAAAGCCGGTAAACCAGACATCGGCGGCTATGGGGGAGACGCATTTTACAGCGGACTGCTAAAGGCCGGCGGCGGAGCGTTTGTAGTGCACGATCTGGCCCGTTATCGCCCGATGCTGGAATCGAACCGGGCTTGTTGGGAGAGTTTCCAGTATGGCCGTAATTACGAAGTAAATCACGCTTGGACTTCGTATCCGGGTTATCAATTTTTGCGATACTTCTTAGGCGTTCAACCCACCAGCGGCGGATTTGCCACGTTTGATGTACGCCCCGATACCTCCGGCCTGACATTCGCTCAAGGTGCTGTTCCCACCGTCAAAGGGCGGATTACCGTCAAATGGAAAAAATCCGCTGGTGGCCGGTTAGTGCTTTCGGTTCATGTTCCGGCTAACTGCCAAGCGTCAATCTATATTCCCAAACTGTCCAAGGGCCACGTCGTAATCACAGAATCCGGGCATCGCCTATGGCCGGCGGAATCAGCGATTAAGGACCCCGGCGTGATCGTGGTGCGGAAAGAAAATTCTTCCATTAAGTGTCTGGTGGAAGCGGGCGATTACAGATTCAACGAATTGCCGTTAAATTCCACGCGCCATTCCAACGCGGCCGTGAAACCGGGATAAGGTATGGAAGCCTGATCCTTTGAAGGATAGAAACACTTGAGGAATAAATATGAAACACCGTAGGCTCATTCTATCTGGTATTCTGATCACTTTCGCCACGTGCCTGGTGTTGACCATGCTCGGCGGACAGGTGGCGCGAGGCCAGGCCCCGCGGATGATCGGTCTGCCGGAATATCATCTGGAATCCAAAGCTTCACCAATTCCTGAGCCATATCCGTCTTTGCACGGAGGCTCATTTTCCGCTCCGCCGGTACCACTTTCTCCCGATCCGCTGCTGGCGTATCGCTGGCGGCATCCAAGCGCCTCTGATGGACTGCAAAGTTATGTGTTGCGCCCGATGGCGGTTAGTACACGCACCCCCAAGTCGTTCTCCGGTCTGAAATCCGCGACCACCAATCGTTGCAATATCACGGTCAAGGGGACGGGGGCCATTCGCGTGGACTTCGGCACGGAAAGCGCCGCATGGATCGAATTTGACAGTCCCGATTTTAACGCCGGCACGATCAAGATGGGTGTAAGCGAGTTCAAGGCACCCGCACACGAACCCAACCATGCCATCGGCGTGCCTGAGAAAATCGGCGAGACATATCGGCTCAAGCTCAACCCGCAATACTATGAAGGCGTGCGATTTGGCTGGATTTACATCAAAAGCTTTTCCGGCAAGCCGTGGCATATTACTGCCATCCGGGCGATTTGCCAAATTAAGCCCACCAATTATAGTGGTAGTTTTTCCTGCAGCAATTCAATGCTCACCCGGATATGGTACACGGGTGCCTACACGGTAAAACTAAATCTATTGCACCATTATTTCGGGGCCATTCTGATGGATAGGGGAGATCGCATCTCCTGGGTGGGAGACGCGCACATTGCCCAGTCGGCGGCCATGGCAGCGTTTGGCAATTTCAGTTTCGTCAAGCAAAATCTCAATATTTCCGCCGGCAAGGGCAACCGCATTGCCAGTTATTATCTGTATTGGGTATTGAGTTTAGTGGACTATTACCGCTACTCCGGCGATGCGGTAGAACTACAACGGTATTTTCCACTGGTGAAAAAGCTGCTGGACAGGGCTGCCACCGATTTTGCGCATCCACCGATTCGGTTCTATGGATGGGGCGACCGGCTCGGGGGATTTGCCAGCGCGGAAAATCCAGAGGCCCGCGAGGCGTACAGGATGCTGTTTGTGGAGACCTGCCGGCGTTTTGCGTGGGCGGCCGGAGCGGCCGGGCGCAAAGAAATGCAGGCCAAGTATATTAGGATTGCTGACCTATATTCCGCAAAAATTCGGCGCCACAGCAATTGGGTCCAGAGCGTTAACATTTATCCCGCCAGCGATGGCATCAACGCCGGCATTCCCACTCCGGCGCAGCAGCAGACGTTGTACCGCAGATGCTTTGCCGATCGGTTGGATAGAATCTCCTTTTCGCCATTCAACGAGTACTTCGTGGTGGAAGCGATGGCCCGGATACACCAATGGGACGAGGCCTTGGAAACGGTGCTTGATGATTGGGGCGGACAGATTAACTATGGAGGCACCACATTTTTTGAAGCTTACCGGCCAAGCTGGAACCAGATTATTCCCACCAATGGTGGTATTCCAAGCATGATTTGCGGCCCCACCAGCCTCTGCCATCCTTGGAGTTCCGGCTGCACCACCTGGCTGACTCAATGGATTGCGGGGATCCGCCCCACCACCCCTGGATTTACCATAGTGGATATTGTTCCCCATCTTGGTCGAACTCTGACTTGGGTGAAAGCCACCGCCCCCACGCCGCATGGGATTATTTCCGAGTCGCTTAATGTGAACCACGGTACAGCCAAGTACACAATTCCCGCGGGGATTGTAGCGCGCATCGGGATACCCAAGGTAGACCGCCGCATCACTACCATTACCATCAATGGCAATCCGACATGGCATGATGGTCATTTTAAGGCGTGTGCCGGCGTGAGCGGTGCGGTGCAAAGCCGGAACTTTGTTTATTTCACGAATGTGCTGCCGGGACAATATACGCTGGCCATTTCCTACCATGGGCACACCCCGCCCTTTCTGCGTGAGCCGTTTATCTATCCGGTGCAGGTGCTGGGGCAGGATTCCATCACGCAGGGCAACTGGGGCGGCATATATGGACACGATGGTTATGTTCTTTTTGCAGATGGCGTAAAAGACGCGAACATTGAACATCTCCCGCAATATGTCAAATCGGTTCATTGTTTATGGGGATATAAAATCCGGTGGGCCACTTCCGGATCGGATATTCGAGCGCTGGCAGCAAGCGCTCAAAATGGCGCGCATCATCGTATGGCCGGAGTATTTTATTCTAACCTGGTTAATCGCAATCCGCAGGCCGCCGTCGATATACGTTTGAAGCATTCGCGTCCCTATCGCCTGGCATTGTACGCAGTCGATTTTGATCATAAAAATCGCAAAGAAACGATTACGATTGAAGACCTGCGAACCAAAAAACTTCTGGCACCCGTGCAGGCGTTCTCCCATTTTTCCGGCGGGAAGTATATGGTGTTTGAGTGCCATGGGAGTGTACGCGTGCGATTTGATCCGATCCGCGGGGAAAACGCCGTTCTAAGCGGCCTGTTTTTTGATCCGCCCGGCGGATAACGCGATCGTGGGGTATTGGCACCAGCTGGCGAAGTGCGTGTTCCGGCGAAAATGGAAAAGGTTGTGGTTTTCGAGAGGAACTGCATTGTTGTAGAATGCAACACTGCTCGCATAACATCCGGCCTGGCAAGCTCGAAAGCAGGCCGTTGCATCGCGGATTAAAAAGATGAATCGTGCCAATCTAATTAGGAGAAAAAGTACACCATGAGTTACAAAACCGTTACCGCCATTCATGCTTCTATTCGACCGCTTCGGGCCGCAGCTGGTCTCCGGGTGCCGACTATTTTGGCATTCCTGGGCTTGATTGCGATTGGCCGAGCACACGCCGCCACGGTTATCAGGCCGCGGACGTCGTCCGCGGTGGTCCCGGTCGCGATTCACATTCAGGCACGGAAAAAAGGGTATGCAATTCCGCATAATTTCTGCGGGCTAAGCTTCGAGACAATGTCGGAAACGCCCACGCCAGCTGACCGGGCCGGCATCCGTGGAAGTTCGCGCCCGCTGTTTTCTCCCATTGATAAGCAGTTAATTACACTGTTTAGAAATATGGGTGTGCGCAATCTGCGCCTGGGCGGCGGCACCTTGGATGGGTTGCACGCAGCACATCCCTCTGACGCTGACATTGATCGGGTATTTGGTTTTGCCAAGGCTGCGGGGGTCAAGGTGATCTATTCCCTTCAGTTGCTTAATGGTAATCCTCGACGCGACGCCGCCACCGCCCGTTACATCTGGACAAGCTATCGACGGAACCTGGAATGTTTTGCCTTGGGCAATGAGCCGGACGTTCCGAGTTACCATTACCCGCCCCACGGTGCCGGAACCGGCACTGACCCCGCCATAAGGGGATATCGCTCCTATCTGGCGGACTGGCGAAAATTTGCATTGACGATTCTACGCGCCGTTCCGACTGCCAAGTTTGCGGGGCCTGATGCGGCCGGCAAGCTTTGGGCGGCATGGTTTGCGCGCGACCAGAAACACTGGGGGCATGTCATCCTGATCACCCAGCATTGGTACGTTGGCGGAGGGCCATTTATCCCCGGGACGCGTATCGGCATGTCGTCGGCGATGGCGATTAAACGGATGCTCGGGCGATCATGGCCGGTCAAGCGGTATCCAAGGTTTTTTCACCACAATGTCGCTCCTGTTCTGGCAACGGGTTTTCCCTGTCGGATGACGGAGATGAATGATTATCTGTACGGCGTCAACGGTGCCAGCAACGCCTTTGCCTCGGCGCTCTGGGCGCTGGATTTAATGCACTGGTGGGCGGCCCATGGTTGCTGCGGCATTAATTTTCATAATACGCGATGGATTCCCACCGATACCATTTACGTCGGCCGGTCAGGGGGATATAAGATGCGACCGAAAGGATACGCCTTCAGAGCGTTTGACCTCGGCAGTCATGGCCGCGTGGAGCCGGCAATGTTGACCAACGTGGATCACCTGAATCTTACCGCCTACGCAGTGGGGACGGCCAAAACGCAATACGTAACCATTATTAACAAGGAATATGGCCGCCATGCGCGCCCAGCGGAAGCAACGCTTGCTTTTCATGACTTTACAGCACATAGCGCCCGGGTGATGTTTCTGCGGGCACCGCACGGCGACGTGGGAGCGCAGCATGGCGTCACCCTCGGTGGTGCGGCAATTACCAATCATGCTCCATGGCATGGACGATGGCGAGCGATGAATTCCCGCAGCCACGGTAATTTTACGCTGTACGTCCCGCCGGCATCCGCCGCGATCGTGCGTGTTTCGGGGCAGTAACAGTCCGCGCACACACTTGATAACAGCAGGAGTGATCAAGCAATGATCAATCGACGTCGCTTTATGATTTCCGCCATGGCTTCGGGGGTCCTTGTAGCCCGATCGGCAGGGTCTGCGATGGCATCGCACTTCGCGGCAGAGCATGCCGCTTTGCCGTCAGGTATTCCGGACGCCGATGACCTGGCCGCCGAGTGGTGCACTGCGGCGGAATTGAAATCCCTACCGTCCGTGCACAACACCCTTGGAGCGGCGGCAACCGATGCCGATATTCTTTCCGTCAGCGCGTTGGCGTTTCCACCACTATCCTTCGGCGGAACCTCCGCCGAACTTTTGCTTAATGGCAAGACTGTTGCCGCGCAGCAATACCGCTGGTACCCCTACCAGATTTTGCGGCGTGGCGTGGTTGAAGGGGTCGAAGTACAAACCGCTGTGGCCTTGCTGGCGGATCAGCCCGGCGTGTTGTTTCGTATCCGAATTCATAACCCCGGTTCGGCCAGGAATCTGCACCTGACATTGAATTTTCAGGGAATGATCCGTCAATATGCCGCAGGTTGGGCATGGCCACACCCCAGTCCGCGGAATCCGACGGAGTTCTCCATCACTCTTTTGGATGACCGGTCGGGCGTGACAATAAAGGATTCCAAGTCACCGGCGCTTGCCATCTATCAAATCAAGCCTGCGCCGCAACATCTTCATACGGGCGCTAAGGGTGCGCATGGCACTTGGCGGGTGAATCTAGCGGCCAAAGATGCGTGGCGTGCTGATATGGTACTGGTCTGCGGACAGTGGCCCGAGGAAGTCCAAGCCCAGGCGCGTGCTGCCGTATACAATTTTGATGCGCGGTTTGACGGCAGTCGCGCTTCATGGCAACGCCGGTATGCGGCAGCATTCACCCCCGGCAACTCGGTATATTCCGGCAGCCTGCCGCGACTGCAAACCGCCGATGAGAAAGTCCGTCGCGTCTATTACATGTCCGTGGCATCGCTGCTGGATCTCTGCCGGACCGGTATGCCCCTGTATGATCGGGCCTATGTCACCGGCAGCCCTCAAGATGCAGTGACGGTCATGTATTTTTGGGACACATCCACATGGGCCACTGTATTTTCTCTGCTGGACCCCGCCATCCTGCGGCGAATCCTGTTGGGATGGCTGAAATTGAATATTCATTCCTGTTATGCGCAGGACTGTCTGACAGGGAAGGGCGTCGGGCCGTGGTACAGCTTTAATGACTATGTGGTGTTTTCGCTGCTTTTGCGCTATGTATGTGTAACTGGTGATCGGGATTTTCTACTGGAACCCGCCGGTAGTGGAACGGTCATGGAAGCAATGGATCAGATCGCAACCTGGTGGCGCAAACTGGTGCGGCCTGGCACCGGACTGGCGGATTATGGCGGTGTGAGGAATCTCCTGGAATGTGTACCAAGCTATATCGGAATTGTGCCTTCGCTCAATGCGGCCAATGTGTTTATGATGCGCCAGACTGCGCGGTTATGGCGACAACTGGGCCGCCATCGCCGGGCCGACGAATTGGAGAATCTGGCCCATGAACTAGCCGGTCGGGTAATGGGACTTTACGTGGGTGGTCAGGGATACTGGGCCTGTCTGCACGCCGACGGCAGACGGGTACCGGTGCGTACATGTATCGACTTTTTTACGATAACACAATGTATGGCGGATGATATTTCACCCGCCGTCAGACAGCAAATGCTGAATTTTGTTTCCACACAACTGCTTACGGACCATTGGATGCGTGCGCTTTCACCTCTAGATCCGGCAGCCCGGTCGCCGTTGGCCCGCCGCCCGGACCATGGCTGGACCGGTGCGTATGACGCCTGGCCGGCGTATACGGTTGAGGCTATGGCTCAGCTTGGGGAGCCGGCGGCGGCGCTGGCATTTATGCAGCGGTGTGAAGGTGTGACCCGTGCGGGTCCGTTCGGACAATCCCACGAACTTATCGGGCGCAGCCGCGACGCTCCGGCAAGCAAAACCCAGATGTATGACTTGACCGCCGGCGGTTGCTTCGCCGAGGTGATTATTCGCAGCCTTTTTGGTTTTTATCCGCTTCCCGGAAGGCCTATGCTGCGCGGACCAAGGGTAAATCGTTATTTTTCCGGATCGCTATACAACGTAAAAGCCAATGGGCGATATCTCGATCTCATCAGTTCCAGCCGCGGCATAAGCGTCACCCCTGTTACTTTGTAGATAAGCGGGATTTTTCGGTTGTTTTTTCCTTGTGAAGGCCCAGCTGATTGTGAACGTGCTGATATTCATGATCACTACTGTCCGGCTAGAAACCATAGCAATCTTGGTTTCATGCTTATATTATATGAGTTTTGTGCCTATGTGAGGTGGTACACGATTTGATTTTCACCGGCTGATTCGCACAACTTTGCGGTCATTTTTTACTGGACTTTATCACATCGCATTAGTTAAATATGATTTTGCCCTGTATCCGACGCCGGGGATCACAAACAGAATGGTAAATACAATGCCGGAAATCAGATACCCCAGGTGCAGTGTGGTAGCGGTCAAATCTCCGGCTGCAGTGCCAAGAGCAAAGGTGGCCAGCACCGTAGACCACTAAAACATTTCTCGGCGCATCGTATAAATGCTATGAATTGAAAGCGTTTGCTCCACGCGGTACCACAACATAAGAATCACGATCACCGCCGCAGCGAATACCGAGGTAGATAAATAATATGGCACCCCCAAAACCACGTGCGCCACGTCCGCCACCATAGTGCCGAAAATACTGACCATGACCACCAGCAGCCAATAGACCCAGGCAATGTAGCGCTTTACCCGGAATTGCAGCACCACCGCCACGGCAAAACCCAATGCCCCCATGATCACCGCGGCATAAGGGTTGATATGAAACACCAGAACATCGGCTCAGTCTTCACTTTCGCTTTTTGCGACCACAATAAGTCCTCGGGTTCCGGAATCCGGCGGGGCGGCGGCGGCATAGCGGTGCGTTTTGCGCATGTTTCGCGGGGTTTCACTGAAATAATTATGGAACGAGGTACTGAATTGCCGGGGAGAACTGTAGCCGGATTTGTGGGCCACCTGGGCAATGGGCATATCCGAGTCCAGTACAAGCTGCCGGGCCGTTTCCATTTGGATGCGCTGAATTTCCGTGGCCGGGGTGCGGTTCAGTGCTGCAAGAAAATGCCGCTCCATAGTCGGTCGTGAGACGGCCAATTGATCCGCCAACCATTTGACCGATACGCCGCTGGACAGGTTCTGCTGAATCAGCCCCAATGCATCCCGCACCAGATCATCTTCAACGCCGAAAATATCGGAAGACAAACGGGTAATAACCCGGATGGGCGGAATCAGCACGGTCATGGCCTTTATTTTTTTTCCGCGCATACGCAGATAGAGCAATTCCATGGCACGCAAACCGATATTGCGGCTATCTAAAAGAATACTGGATAAATGGGGTGTGCGCAGTTGGCCGTATAAATCATCATTATCCGTCCCAAGAATGGCAATATCTTCAGGAACTCTGATTTTTAAGTTCCGGCACGCTTCAACCAGATAGGCTCCCAGTAGGTCATCACCGGCATAAATGGCGGCGGGTTTTGAGAGATGTTTCAGCCAGCGGACGACGGTGCTGGGGTACAAACCCGCGCGGTCTTCAGCCTCGGCTTCCTGTTTTCGAAAATACTGCGCTGCTGCGCCCCGTGCGGCCGCCTGGGCTATAAATCCGTCGCGTCGCGCATCCGACCAATACCGCTGTGACATGCCATAATAGACGAGCCGCCGAAATCCGCGATCAATAAAATAATCCGCCGCCATGCGTCCGACAGCCGCATCATCGGTAACCACCCGTGGCAGGCTGGAAGTCTCCAGTTCAGCGGAAACATCGACAGCGGGTACACCTCGAATGGCAATGGCCTCCGGAAGTTTCCAGGCCGGCGGGCAACCGGCAACGATCACGCCATGAATGTCGCCGCGAATCAGAGCAGGCAAATCCGCAGGTTCAAAATTATCGGGAAAAAAAACACGAATCTCCGGTTGGCGACCTGCAAATTCCGCTACGCCGCGCAGTACATCCCGGTTATAAGCGACTGCTAGGTTACCCAGGAACAGCACTCTTTTATTTTTCCGCATAGGCCAGCCTCCAATGTATTATCGTACCAGAAGTGGCCCGGGCGTGATACAAATCCTGAATATTTTTTTCACAAATTCACCTATTTTTATTCCCGGCAATGGGCTAAGCTGTAACTCGGAGCTTTAAAATGGCCCATGGGCGCTGGTGCCGGGGCAATCGCAGGATGTTTGGACGTTTTCTGGCGCGAAGAGTTAGACCGGCGGTGCACTGCTAGCCGTAATAGCCCGCTGCCTTCGATGAATTGAGGAAATGATGGATGTAGTAATACCGAGAGTTGCGCCGAAGCGTTCTAAGGCTACGTTAGTTACGTGGTCAGCGCGCCGCATGGTGGTAATGGCCGCGCTGGCGGCCTGCTGGCTGGGCGTTGCGGCCACCCGAGTTTCAGCCGACCCTCCGGTACCCGGCTATCAGTTGCTATGGTCCAGCCAATTTAACGGCAATTCGTTGAATTCGCTTAAATGGAATTTTGGGCAACCGTGGGGCAGCAATGTTCCTCCAAGCAGCAATAGTATTGGCGAGCCGGGCAATGTTACCGTAGCCAACAACACACTGAATCTTACCGCTCATAATCAGAGCACGGATGGTTATGGATATACCACAGGCTTGGTGAATACCAGCGGCATGCTGAACTTTACGTATGGTTACGTCGAAGCAAAAATTCAAATTCCCTACACGCTGGGTACTTGGCCGGCATTCTGGATGCTGCAAAATGGATGGCCTCCGGAAATTGATGTCATGGAAGCACCGCAGCAAACATACAACAACCAGGCGGGATCCGTTGGCACATCCTATGACTATTACGCGACGTACCACTACACCAATTCCAGCGGCAATGCCGCCTCCGCCGGAACGGGCATGTACTATACCGGCGTAAACGAAGCTACGAGCTTTAACGATTACGGCATGATGTGGACACCCAATGCGATCAGCTCTTACTTCAACGGTAATCTGGTTGATACCGTCAACAGTTCGCAGGCCAATATCGCGCAAAGCCAAAACATGTACCTGCTTCTGGACCTGGCGATCGGAGGCTGGCCCGGCAACCCACCTTCCTGGGCATCCTTTCCCACGACCATGCAGGTGCAGGATGTGAATGTTTGGCAATTGTCATCCTCTAGTAGTGTGATTCTAAAATAACATTGCAATTCAAGATTCGATGGCGTATACTATATCCTTTCCAAGGAAGGAATGTGTAGTATGCCGTTTATGCCACGCAGGGCAGGGTTAACACTCGAACCCGAAATTCAGGCGGATTTGGAGCGAATCAGTCGATCACGACGGGATCCCGCTTATCGCTCGCAACGCGCGAGGATGCTATTACT
>JAKATV010000139.1 GCA_021818565.1 Planctomycetota bacterium | reverse complement strand
CCGATCTCGTGCCGTTTTTTTGGATCGGGACAATACCATCATCGCCAACGACGGATACCTCGGTGATCCCACCGGTGTTAAATTACTTCCGGGTGCCGCCGCGGCCATTGCGTCGCTGCGACGGTTGGGATTTCGCATTATTGTGGTAAGCAATCAAAGTGGCGTGGCGCGGGGAATGTTTGATGAAGCGGCTGTCGAATCCGTCAATCAGGAAATGATTCGTCAACTTAAAGAACAGGCCGGTGCCCATGTGGATGCCAGTTATTACTGCCCCTACCATCCCGATGCCACAGTCCCTGAATATAAATTGGACCATGAATGGCGCAAGCCCAAGCCCGGAATGCTCAAAGCCGCGCGGGAGGATTTTAATCTGGATCTTGCCCAGTGCTGGATGATCGGAGATCAGCCCCGTGATGTCGCGGCAGGAGCATCGGCGGGGTGCCGGACGATTCTCCTTTCTGATCCGGAAAAGCAAATGGAAGGTAATGACAATGTGCCGGCGATTACGCCGAACTTTATTGTCCGCTCATTGGCGGACGCGGCGCGTATTATTGTCCGCGAAGGCAATAGTGCCAATCGTGATCCCGCCCCGGTGCCTTTGCTGCCGGCGGATGTTGCAGCCGTTGCGGAAGATGCTGCCGCCCGCCCCGATCCATCCGTTGGAGGAAACCTGCCCGCGGATACCGAAGCACTGGCCGCCGCGGTTGCGGCTAAATTAACGTACCACCCCCCTGAAACCATCAAACCCGTGCTGGAGGATATTCTTCAGCAATTGCGCAGCGCTCATAGAAAAAGCGATATTGCCGAATTCTCCCTCTCCTTATTGCTGGCTACGATCATTCAAGCTCTCGCCGTGCTGTGCCTGGTGCTGGGAGCCTGGGATGCGCTTGCGGCGATTCACAGTGTCGCCACCGCCCGAAATCCTTACTGGTGGAATTATCGCATCATGCATCAGCTTACGGCGTTGGAATGGATGGCCGGCGGCTTGATCCTCCAGGTGATGGTCGTGGCGCTGTTGCTGCGCTACCGCAACAAGCAATAGATCATTCATTGGAGATTATCCTTATGCCCAGAGGGCCAGTTATTGGTATATCCCCCGACAATCAAGCTGCCGACCAACCCCATCCGGTTTATGAACTCCCAAGCGCCTACGCCGTGGCGATTGAAAAAGCCGGCGGCATTCCCATCTTGCTGCCCCATACCGCGGACCCGGCGACCCAGGCTGCTTACATGCACCTTATTGAGGGCCTGCTGATTCCGGGAGGCAACGACCTGGATCCGTCGCTTTACGGCCAGGCTCCGCATCCGACCCTGCGCCGCCTGGATTCGCTGCGTGAAAAATTTGATCTGGCCATGCTGGCCTTGGCGCAGGCACGCAATATGCCGGTGCTTGGAATATGTTTGGGCTGTCAGGCTATGAATGTGCGGCGGGGCGGATCGTTGCATCAGTACCTGCCCGAGGTGCCGCGCGATCAAAGCATCCGTCACACCGGAAACCCGGCTGACTCAACTGACAAAAATGCCTGGCACAGCGTTTCGCTGTCGCAAGGGTCAAAATTGCGCGCTATACTCAAGTGTGATCAGTTGACCGTCAACAGCCGCCATCGTCAGGCTGTTGATCGACTGGGCACGGGATTGACCGCGTGTGCGGCCAGTCCTGATGGCGTGATGGAAGCCATCGAAGACAACACTATGAAGTTTTGGATCGGCGTGCAGTGGCATGCCGAAACGCTTACTGATCCGCCGCACGCGGAGTTATTTAACGCATTTGTCGCCGCGGCTGCGACAAACATTGATCCCTCACGCTGACAGGAGACGCCATACATGGCCTTTGATTTTAAGCCTTTTTTCAATCAGGCATTACCCTATAACCCGTTGCTCCAGCAGTGTGCCACCGCCGAGCAGCGGCAGCGCTGGCAGAACGTCTATGACAGTGTAACACTGACGCCGGAACAAAAATCTCTGCTGCGAAGCTTTCGCAGAAAAATGGATGTCTTGTGTCTTGTCGGGGTCTGGTGCGGTGATTGCGTAAATGCCTGCCCTATTTTCCAACGATTTGCCGAACTTACCGATAAAATTGATCTGCGCTTTGTAAATCGTGAACAGAAATTTGATCCGACCGCCTCCGACGCGGGAACGCATTTGGCCGGCCAATTGTCTATTTGCGGCGGACCACGGGTACCTGTTCTGGTATTTCTTTCACAGGACGGCTTTGAATGCGAACGTTTTGGTGAACGCACACTGGCCACCTATCGCTCCAAGGTGGCCGCCATGCAGGGGGCTTCGTGTTCCACTGGCCTGTTTGGTCCGCCCGCGGATTTGCTGCAAGCCAACATTGCGGAATGGTTAACGCATTTTGAACGGGTGCAACTCATGCTGTAGACCAGCCCGCGCTTAATTCGGCTTAATGGCGAAGCCTGACGCATGGCGTTTTTCCGCCAACGGCCTGCGCGGTGCCGTTGCACTCCAATAAAAATAGGGCGTGGCAATCAATCCACGCAGGCATCTGAGGTGCGAGTTTCTGGGCCGAACTCTTCTCTTCGCGTCGGCATATATGCCGTCAATTTCGCCGTCCGCAGCCTCGCACTGTACATAAACCCTCCGCTGGTGCACAATATAAACAGGCCATGGATGGTGCTCAATTGGATGATTGCCAATGCGTCGCGTGAAGCATACGAACAGATTTCTAATTATGCCCCTGGTTTTAAGCGTGGGCGTCATCAGTTGGGCGGTTTTACTGGCATCCCTGCTGGCGGTAGCTCTGATTGTTCTTTCCCCGGCAATCCATGATATGCATCAGGCGCAGGTGACGCGCAATAATCTCCGCGCTACCCTGGCGTTGATCAATGAAAAAATCGCCCTGCAAAACCGTTTTATCAAACTGGCGGATACCGATCAGCGGCTCATGCAGCGCCTGGCGGACCGGCAGCTAAACATCGTGAACCCCAATGAACAAGTGCTCCCCCTGGCCAACGACACCCGCCCGCGCGATGTTCAAAGTCTGATTGACGAAGCCCTTAAACCCATCCAACCCAAACCCGTACCCCCCATTCCCTGGATCATCAACATTACCCGTTTCAACGTAATCCGCGGCCCCCTGATCATCCTAGCCCTATTTGGCTTCGTCGTAGCATTCCTCCTTGACATCCGCCGCGCCTAAACGATGAACTGAATTAAAAGTGATCAATCGCCAACGAATCATGATCAATGTCGAGGTACGAGCCAATATCCCGATACCAAACAATAGGCCTATCGGGTTGACATCCAAATTTGATCCGTGATCATTAGTCCTTGATCAGTGAACTACGATTTCCGCACCCCATTAAGCCGCGGGCACCGGGAGTCTCATTGATCATTGCCCATCGCTCGCAGCGCCGCCCGCCGGATCCCATCAACTTTCTCATCGCCGAGGCGGCACCCGACGAAACATTAACCACGCTGATGGTCAATCCCAAAAGACCCGGAAGATTTGAGCCGCGCGTGCGTAAACGCCGCCGTAATGGCTACAGTGTCATGACACGTCCAAGGTCCGAACTCAAGGCG
>JAKATV010000027.1 GCA_021818565.1 Planctomycetota bacterium | reverse complement strand
CCGCTACCGTGTTATCAATTATCTGCCCGGTCCACTTGGGCTTGATGAATGGATATTGCAATCGGAAACCGGCCGATCCCGCCTGATACTGGCCGGTGGAGACATTCCCGATGCGGATATCACACTTTCCCCCCGAGCCATCACTTCGCTGCATCGGATGATAAATCCGGATTTTTCTCGCTTTGAAGTCGAACCATGATAAAATAAGTTGAGTTTCCGGAGGTACATAACCGCCGGCCGGGAACAATTGCGGAAATGGGTTGATCCATTATGGCCATTGTTGTTGAGTGCTATCATTGCCACAGCCGCTTGGAACTCGATGACGGATTCCGCGGCGGCGTGTGTCGTTGCAGCAAATGCGGGTCCTTGTTGAGGGTGCCCGCCACAGCCGGCGCGACAGATTCAGCACGTACGCGCCCTGCGGACCCCGGCACCCGCCCCGCAGGCAGCCGCCCGCGCGATCCTACTGAAGACCCCGGTTTATCAGCCAGCGGCTTTCGTGATCAATCGTCACAAAGGCCGGCGGCTCCCCCACCTGCCGGCAGCGGAGCCTTTACCAGATCGTCTGCGCCTTCTGGTAAGCCACAGGAAAAAAACGCCGGACGCCCAAGCCCCCGCCCCAGCGTTCCGGACTCCTTATCCGGCGTCCCGCAATCACCGATTATCACACGCAAGGTGCCCCCGATTCGTCCAGTTACCAAAAAAAAATCTATGGAACCAATTCCCCCCGCGAGAAATAATACCATGCTGCTATGGACCTTGGCGGCCTTTATTCTTCTGTTTATTATCGCGGTGATTATCGTTCTCATCGTATCGTTAAGCCGATCGCACATGGCCGCCGCGCCCGGGCAGAAGACGGGAGTAGCGCCCAGCAGCGCGGTGCGCGGTCCTTCCGCCCAGGTAGGTTTTCTGGGAATCCCCTTGACCGGTAAGCAGATCATCTTCAGCCTCGACGGTTCATCGGCCAATCTTAACAGCTTTAATCTTTTGGCCGCCGATGTGAAACAGACGGTTGCCAAGCTTGGCGCGGGCCACGAGATAAAATTTGCCCTCTGGACGCCCCATGGGTTGACGCTTCTGCCCCGGAAGGGTTGGATAACTCCACCGCACGCCACCGGTGCTGAACATACGCTGCTGAATTATTCTCCCTACGGCAGCACCAGCGCGGCTAAAGCCATGCGAGAAACCCTGAAACTTGGCGGCGATCAGATTATCTTTGTAACCGCGAAGGTCTTTTTATCCCAGTCCGATCTGCCCGCGCAGATTGCGAAATTACGCGCGCCCGACCAGCACATCGATGTTATTTCCGTCAATGGCGAGCGCAAAGAATTGCAGCAACTCGCCAAGCAATCCGCCGGCCAATTTCGTTTTGTCACCATCAGCGACCTGCAGAACGCGATGGCGCAATGAAGCGGCTCATGTGAGCCTACCACCGTTATAGTTTATGCATCCTGGGCAACAACCCCGCCGGCAGTTACATTTCCGGCGGTAACCGCTCTTCCCGGCAACGGCATTACCTCACGCCGGGAAATCCCAAACTCTTAAGCCGCCATAAAAAGCTCCGAAAGGGATTCGGGCACGCATCAGAATGGCACACGGCCAAGAAAATTAGCAAATCTCGCATGAGGGACCGCATACCCGTATTTCCATTATTCCGGCGGCAATAATTGATAGCCCGTACTGCGGCCACCGGCCTGGTCACGAAGCAATATGCGCCGTTGTAACAGATCGCTGATATCGCGCAGGGCGGTATCTTGGGAGCACCGGGTGATCTTCGCCCATTTTGACGTGGTGAGCCTTCCTTCAAATCCGTTGAGCAGACGGTTGAGCACTTTGCGTTGACGTTCATTGAATGATTCGCCTGCATGGCTTCTCCAGAAGCGAGCCTTGAACAACACAACTTCAAGTGTAGATTCAGACGAACGCATGGCACTTTGGAGGCTTAGCAGAAACCAGTGCATCCATGGGGTGATGTCAAGCGGTCTCTTTTGACAGCTTTCCAGTATGTCGTAGTAGGACTTGCGCTGCTTTTGAATTTGTGCGGACATGCTGTAAAAGCGTTGCGGCGTTTTTTCCGAGCGTGCCAGCATCATATCGGCGATGGCGCGGGCGATGCGTCCGTTACCATCTTCAAACGGATGGATGGTAACGAACCAGAAGTGCGCAATCGCCGCGGCCAGTACCAGATCAAGGCGCGGTGCACTACGGCACCAGTGTATAAAACGCGCCATTTCCCTGGCGATCCGCTCATGGCCAGGGGCTTCGTAATGGATCGTTTCGCGCCCCAGGGGGCCGGATACAACCTGCATCGGACCGCTTTCACGCGAGCGCCATGACCCAACGGTAATGCGCCGCAGTCCGCTTCTGCCAGTCGGGAATAATGCGCCGTGCCAGCCAAAAAGACGTTCCCGCGTTAAAGGCTCGGCAAAATTGCCGGTAGCGTCCAGCACGACTTCAACAATGCCCTCGACATTGCGGTCAACTTGAGCCAGCGAACCGATATCCAGGCCCAGTCGCCCCGCAAGCGATGATCGTACCGATTGTGCGTCCAGCACCTGTCCTTCAATAGCACTGGTTTGTAAAGCATCCTGCGCCAATGTTTCAAGGGTTGCTTCCTGACGCAACTGGAATCCGAGAGATTCCATCCGTCCGAGTAAACGTCCCTGCAGGTGACGCACTTCAACCAGTAGCTCGGCAAGCTCGGGTGTGTTCCATTGAAATTTCGGCCATTGTGGCTGCTGGTAAATATACATCGCATATTCTCCGCAAAATCTGCGGAGATTATACGCATTTTTCGCCGCAGTCGCAACTTTAATCACCGCATTATGTGCGGTGATTAAACGCCCTATTCGCCGCATTTCTCGAGAACCCGCACTGCGGTTCCGTCGTTGTTAGTACTTTTAGAGCACCGGGTGATTACTCCGGCGGGTGGCCCAGAACCACCGGGTTATCACCCGGTGCCTTATGACGCGTTGTTCCGCTAAGAGGGCAAAAAATTACGCCCTTGCAACCCGAGCCTTGCTCGGACAGGCTCCTTACGGTTTTCCCCATGGCAGCCAGCTTTCACGGCAGCGGAAACGTATACTACAAAGCAGCGTCACGTTTGGGGGCGCAAAATTTATGGCTTAAGGATTGGAAATATGGCAACATCCGCAACGGAGGCCGCGACCGCAACGGTCAATACGATGCCTGAGGAAAAATCGACCCTGCACCATCGGGCAGTTCTCCTTCTCGCGTTATATGTGGCCGCTCTGCTTGGCCCGCTGGCCTTGGCATCCACGGGCGGCGGCGTGCCCGCCGGGCAGTTTATCAAACAGATTGCATTAGGATTAGGGCTGGCCGGATTGATGATCATTGCCACGAGTTTCATTCTGGCCGCCCGATATTACTGGGTTACGGATCCCTTTGGTCTGGATGCCGTGATGCTTTTTCACCGCAGAATGGCCATTGTCGGATTTTGTGCGATTCTTCTGCATATTGCCTTGTTGTCCTATCTGAACATTGGCCTGTTAACGCGATTATGGCTGCCTTGGCATTTGCAACTCGGGCGAATC
>JAKATV010000450.1 GCA_021818565.1 Planctomycetota bacterium | reverse complement strand
CTCATGAACGCCTGGGCCGGTAAAAATCCCGGCTTGCTTACCGATGTTCTGATCGACTCCTCCTGAACTTGCCTGCCGGAGCCGCAGAGCGGTAAACAGTTACATCAACCAGAACCCATGCGGCGACAGGTTGAGAAATTCAGGATTGGAAGTGCCGATGCCAGTGCTCGCGGATTTCATTTTGTCGTCCTGTATGATCTTCTACAGTTCGTTTATCTCCGTTGGATCGAGACCTTTGTTGGATGCCAGTGCAATTTCAGGCTCAATCCAAAATCTCGCTTCGCCATCCGGCGAAATAACGTGTACATGCACCCGCGGCTCATCACTGGAAAAAAAATAAGAGCGCTAGCTGCGGTGTCGAACAATCGTTGGACTCATCACGACGATGGTATCAGAATGATGCTTGCCACTCAATTGCTAACGCTTCATTATCAGTCTCTGCAAGTGGCATAGGTGCAGCGTCACCAACAAACGAAAAGGAATGGCTCCGCAAGCGGTGGGCGGGCCGTCGCTCTTTTTAACTCCCAGCGAACACAACGTTGCGGACGGTGCATTTTTCGCTTCAGTTGCCCCGTCGATGGTCTTAGCGCTCGACATGCCGATGCTATTGGGCAAAAGGCCCGAACCCGCGTGGGGTGGACGGCCCCAGCGGTGCCTGCCCGTCGTTGTTGGCATTACCCTGTGGCGGAAATCCATGGCTCCCCGTCATACCGTCATAATACGAGGGGGAAGTCCGCGTGCCCCAGCCTCGTGCCTCCGGAGCAGCATAGTTGTGGTTCGCCGACTGGCTGCAACCAGCGAGGCAAAAGAGTACCAGCGACGCCCCAATGAGCCAGCGGATGAAGAAGTCGTACATCGCCTTTCTCCAGCTCGGATGACAATGAATCGTTCGCGGCTGTGCGGCCAGCCAAGGCCGCCGCGAACCGGCTTGGAGGCATCCTATTCCGCGCCGAATGAAAAGTCAATTAACTGTCAAATTCAGTGTAAGATTCAGCCTGCCACGGCCGCTTGGCGCAGCCAATTTTCACGGTCATATGGCTTGGCTAAGACGATGACGCATTGACCAATTCGGCCAATGATCGGTAATCGACTTTTCCGGTTCCCAGGATTGGTAATTGGTCCAGGCGCACAATGGCGCGGATGTGGTGCAAGCCGGAGAGGCCGGCTTCGCGGATTGCGGCGTTGACTTCTGATCGGTCTAACTGCCGCGTGGTGGCCAGCACCAGTTCAGGCGTGTCATTCTCGGTCGTTGCCACAACGGCCAACGCCGGCGAACTATCGGGCGGGGCGGGAAACTTGCGTTCCAGAACTTCCTCTATCGCCGGCAGGGAAACCATCTCTCCACCGAGTTTGATGAAACGCTTTAATCTTCCGGCAAATGTCAGCACACCAGCGGCATCCGCACGGATCAGATCGCCCGTGCGATACCAGGTTTCACCATCCCATTGCACAAAGGGCGATTGCGTTTGATCACCCAGATATCCCTTAAAAATACTTGGCCCGCGCACCAGCAGCATTCCCGGCTGATCCGGGGCACAGCGTTGCCGCGTTTCTTCATTGATAATGGCCCACTTAATGGAAGGCAGTGGCACGCCGATGCTGCCGGGACGAATATCATTTTCCCGGGCCACTGAAACAAAGGGCGAACATTCCGTAATGCCGTAGCCTTCTAAAATAGAGGCTTGCGGGCAGGCTTTTTTTAAGGCATCGTACACGCTTTGCGGGCATTTCTCCGCTCCGGTGACACAGATTCTCAGAGCGGATAATGAATCCGGCTTGCTGCCGCGAACAATGTTGGCCAGGAATGTCGGCGTGCCCAGGAGAATCGAAGCGCGGTAGTTTTCAATGACGCGAACCAATGCCGAGACATCATTGGGATTGGGGTAGTGCACAACTTTAGCTCCCGCTAAAATCGGCACAAGCAGGGCGGCATTTAACCCGAAGGAATGAAACGGCGGCAGCATACCCAAAAAGCAGTCGCTGCGGCGAATGTGAAAACTTGCCAGCGCGTCACGCATGTTCACCAGCAGGTTTTCATGACTTAGCGGCACAGCTTTGGGAAGTGCTTCAGAGCCACTGGTAAATAATATGACAGCCGTTTCAGAGCCTGTAACCTGATTCAGCGGCTGCCAGTAAAACTTTCCTTTGATCGCGGCCCTTAACTTCGCCCATTTTCCCAATGATCCAGCGAGTATTTCCAGCGGTACCATCCGGTCATTCAAGCTTGAAAAATCCATCCCCTGCGCCGCGAGGCGGCTTAATAGGGCCTGGGCGGTCAGCACGCGCTGCACCTCGGCAATTTCTAAAGCGTGGGCGATATTGCGTACACCGGTAGTCCAATTCAGCATGACCGGTATTTTTCCGGAAAACAGCACCGCCAGAAATACCGTATCAGCTGCCACCGAAGCCGGCAGCATAATGCCGACCCGTTGCCCCGGAAATTTCATAATTTCTTCACGCAACGCGAAAATGGACGTGATTAAATCACGGTAGGTTTTGCTGCCCCGCTGTATATCAGCCACCGCAACCTGATCCGGGTGCATCCGGGCTTGTGCCAGAAATACTTCCTGAATCGTTTTGCCCGGCGGCAATTGTACGCGCTGGGTGCCGCGTGCCTGAAACCAGCGGGATTCAGGCATGGGAACGGCGGATTCTTTGCGTGCGGCCGCCAGTTGCCCGCACGCCGCCAGCATGACATCATGAACCGTTTCCAGCGATTCCACGGCCGGCACCGTAACACCGAACTCTTTTTCCAACCAGGCGATTACGTCCATAATCGCCAGGCTGTCCATGCCCAGGTCCCGCGCTAAAAATTGATCTCCGGCCACCGTCTTCATGCCGGTCAATTCACAAAGATACTCCAGCACGATTTTTTCCGTAGTCGGTGCAATAGGTTCGCTTGGGCGATGCGGCTGGCGCGCTGATGCGGGAATATCACGCGGGCCGCTGCGGTCCCAGATGTTGTACGGCACATACCGCGCGGGCGGCGCTTCCTGATTATAAAAGCTTTCCATATACCGGTTCATTTCGGATCGTGTGCCGCGACGGGGAAAATCATCCGGCTGATGAAAGGTGATTTGCACCTGTCGCTTGGGCGCAAAAAATATACCGCTGGCTAATAAATCCATTAAATGGGCCTTAAATGCGCGACCAAGCCTGGGGGCCGCCCCGGTGCCCCACCCAAAACTGCTGCCCCATAAGCCTGTGGTTCGCACCAGCACCACGCGCACATCCGGCAACTGGGTCAAGATGCGTTCAACCGCACTGGCACTTCCCAGATCAGTTACCTGTTCCCGCATTAACCGTCCCGCCGGGTACAGCAGAATATTATCCCCCTGCCGCAGCGCTTCCACGCACCGCGCGATAGCCAATTGCACGCGATCCGCTTTGCCGTGTTCAATGCTGGACATTTCCGGTATGGGCAGAACACCCACGGTACCAACCAATGCTCTTACCAGCGGATGACGAAGTTGATCTTCCGCGGTTAAGGGTCGCACCGCTACATACCTGTGCAAATGCGCGACCATAATAATCGGATCAATCAACGCCGGATGATTGGGCAGAAAGAGTATTGGTCGGTGTCCATT
>JAKATV010000216.1 GCA_021818565.1 Planctomycetota bacterium | reverse complement strand
GTCAATTTCACCTCTCAAATTTCAAATTTCAAATCTTCCACACACTTCTAATAGTTCTGGACGATTAAAATCGTCCGTCAGCTTTCGGCGGCTCATGAGCCGCGGGCCCATTGAAGCTGCGTGATCGTGTTCACCATCAGCGGCTTGCGCATGGTTTCCGTTGCCATGGTTCTTTGGTTCTTTGGGAGGTGCAGGACATTTCAAGGTTTTGGGCGTAAACTAATGTGGCGTGCAGGACATGTGCGCGCGATATAATAAGTAAGGGGTTGCAGGATGAAAAATACGAACCAGGGTTCACAGGTTGGGTTTGTGGCACCGGATTTTACGCTGCTGGAAGCTCCGGGAAAGAATTGGACACTTAGCCAGACGCTAGGTCGGCCGCGCGTGCTGGTGTTTTACCCGGCAGACTTCAGCCCGGTGTGCAGTGATCAACTTGCCATTTACAATGAACTGCTTGAAGAGTTCAAACGCTTTAATGCCTTACTGGTGGGAATATCCGTGGATGGCACCTGGTGCCACAAGGCGTATAGTCAGAGCCGCAAGCTGGAATTTCCGCTTCTGGCGGACTTTGAACCCAAGGGAATGGTGGCGCGGCGCTATGGCGTATACCGCAATGATGATGGCTTTTGCGAACGTGCCATTTTTGTGCTGGACGCGGCGGGCGTCATCCGCTGGCGCTATGTTTCACCGATTGAAATTAATCCCGGTGCCGATGGCATTTTACATGCTCTGGAATCGCTTACCATCAATCATGTTCAGGCATAAATGGAGTATCCTATGCGACCAGAACCGCCGCGTCCGGCCCTGGCACCGCCGTTGGGCCCAGAAGACCATATTTACGGGCCGGCGGACGCGGTTGTGGAACTTGTGGCCTATGGGGATTATCAGTGCCCGCATTGTCATACCGCCCATCCGATCACCCAGTCGCTGATGGAGGAATTTGCGGGACAACTGCGCTTTGGCTGGCGGCACTTTCCGTTAAGCAAAATTCACCCTGATGCGCGAAATGCCGCAATGGCGGCGGAAGCGTGCGGAGATAAATTCTGGCACATGCACAATCTGCTTTTTACCGATCCCGGCAAATTATCGCGGGAAAATCTTCTGCAATACGCTCGGCAAGTGCAAATTGATCCACAAACAGTCATAGCGGCATGGGATGAAAACCGCTACGGGGAGCTTATTCGCCGACACATTGCCAGTGGCCTGCGCAGCGGCGTTAATACCACGCCCACGTTTTATATCAATGGCCGGCGGCATAATGGCGGGTTTGATAAGCGAACACTGACTGCCGCCCTGCTGCAAGCAATAGCCGAGAAATCAACGGCTTCCGCCGGGCAGAACCCGCCGACGTGAAACCGGGCCGCGGAAGGCAAGCCGACACGATGAACATGGCCAATTGCCGCCACGATGGCCCATAAATAAAAAGACTAAGGAGTCACCGCAGCGATGACCATTCTTCTGGGAATTCTGGGTTTGCTGGTTCTGATCTTGACCAGCATTGATCTTCTGTGGACGACCTTTGTTGAGGGTGTCGGGCCGATGAGCCTGCGTGTGGCGTTGCTGGTGGGTAAGTTATTACGCTATTCGGTGCTGCACGGGAAAACACGCCGTCTGATGGCATGGGGCGGGCTACTGGTGGTCATGGCATCGCTGGCCACGTGGACGCTGTTAATCTGGACCGGATGGACCCTGATTTTCTGCTCCTGGCCCACCGCGGTTGTCGCCGCCAGTACCGGTCATCCCGCCGATGTTGTCCAGCGAATTTACTTTACGGGATACAACCTCTTTACGCTGGGCCTGGGCGATTTTGTCCCGCGGGGCGGGCTATTTCAGATTCTTACAGATGTGTGCTGCGCCAGCGGCTTTTTCCTTTTCGGGGCGGCGATTGCGTATTTAGTTCCGGTGATTTCCGCGGCTACGCAAAAGCGGCAGGTGGGTGTGTATATATGGTCGCTGGGAAAAAATCCCGCCGATGTTATTTTCCGGGCGTGGAACGGTGCCGATACCACCGCTTTGCAGCCGCACTTCATCGCGTTGACCGCCATGCTCCTGGGCCTGGGGGAAAATCATCTCACATACCCGGTGCTGCACTTTTTTCATTCCTCCAAGCGCTCGGCCGGGGTTGGAGCGAACATCGCCATTCTGGATGAGGCCATTACCATCATGGAATGCGGTCTGGAAAAGGGATGCAGTCTGGATTTGCCATCCCTGGGCGCGGTGCGTGAGGCGATCAGCGAATACATTGTGACACTCAAGCCAGTGTTGATGCTCGTTTACGATGACGGCGACCCTCCTGTGCCCTCGCTGGCACCCTTACGGGAAATCGGTCTGCCCGTGGTGGATGATGCGACCTTTGCCAAAGCGCTGGAAGGCCAGACCGAACGGCGGCGACTTTTGCGGAAGCTGGCACGGATTGAAGGATGGACCTGGGATGCCGTTTGGCCCAAAAATATTGATCTCACGCACGGGATATGATGCCATCCGGATTCTTACGGGTACCGCCTGATGGCCCATACTTGGTTCAAAGCCATCATGGCTATTTTGAAAAGGCCGGCCGCGACGGAGGCGAACCACGTTATGAGAGCAAATCCTGCTCCGCGTTAGGCTCAACGCTGCCGCATTGAGTTATTGGTTTTTTCAGGGCGATGCTGTTGAAGCTTCGGTTTTGCAGGATGTATTTTTTTTCAAAATTGGTGCCCACCAGCAGGCCATCGGCGGTGGGCAATGGGGGCACAAAATCAATGATGCGCAAAGCTTTGAATTCGGAGCATACCGTGCGAATGTGTTCAAAATAACCGGCGTGATCGGTGACGATGCGCAAGATACCTCCCAGCACAAGAATGCGCAGCGCGTGGAGAAGGAACGGCGTTTGAATTAGTCGGCGTTTGTGGTGGCGAGCTTTAGGCCACGGATCAGGAAAGTAGACATGCAGCGCGTGGATCGACTGGTCCGGAACGTGGGCGCGAATCCACCAGTTGGCATCGGCGCGAACCATGCGGGCATTGGGAAGTTGATGCCGACGGATTCGGTCGGCGGCAAAATCACAATAGGCTCGCGCCCACTCGATTCCGATAAAATTATGATTGGGAAATTCAGTGGCAGCAGCCAAAAGGAACGTGCCTTTTCCGGAGCCGATCTCCATTTGCACGGGATGATCATTTTGAAAAATATCCCGCCAGGAAAGCAGACCCGCATCATCGGGGACAACCAGCAAAGCCGGTTCGGGAATTAAATTGGGCTTTAAGGCCAAAGGAAAATCCTTGAATAGGAAAAATTCGGAATTACGTAACCCGTGCAACGTCAGAAAATGTGGCTATAAAAAAGCCGCCACGGGCTGCCGAGTGGGGCGCGACAGCTTTCGTGCAGGCAAAGTGGGAACCCACACGGTGGCGGCAGTTTCAAAATCAACTGCATCCGAGGTTCGTTTCGCTCCTCCGCCAAACTGACGGACAAACTAATAACAAAAAACCGGCTTAATTTCATAAACCGGTCAATTATTACTTCTGTCCGCATGGAAGCACGAAGAAACCCGGATTTCCGATTGAAGATCAGCCCCTCTATTTCCAGTAATGACGGTCGTCGGGCCTTC
>JAKATV010000204.1 GCA_021818565.1 Planctomycetota bacterium | reverse complement strand
ACCGCCGCGGAACCTACCTGCGCCACCGTGCGATCCACTACGGATGTAAATTCATCCATAACAGCAAGGTTGTTATCCGGTGCCAGCAGCAGCCGGGCGAGATCCACGCGGAATTTTTCCCCATTGCTTAAAACATGATAAGGCCGCAACCACGCCGGCGGCGAACTGAAACCCACCGCGGAAAGCGTTTGCGTGATACTGCGAATATCAGAATCACCAAAGCCATCAATAATGGCGGCGTTGGCGGGCCATGGGGAAGTATTATGCAGCGCCGCATCGCCATAAACACGCCGGGCTATGCTGGTCTTGCCGCTGCCGCTGGGACCGACAATCAAACCAATTTGCCAAGGGTCCTGAAGTGTCGGCACATCCACAGAAAAGCGTTGCATAGAACCCACCGCCGCAGGCAGATCAAACATGCCGCGGACCTGCTGAACCCGAAAGCTTTCTGTAATGGTACAGGAGACCGTGGTATTAATACGCATGGGTGTGGACTCCAGGAAAAGTTTTGACGGCAACTCAATGGGGACTTCTACGCGGAAAAGCCCTTCTTTTATAAGCCGATTGCATCTCAATGAAAAAGCAAGCGATGGAACCGCTGGTACCGCAGGCATCTTGCCTGCATCGGGAAAAAACGAATGCAGGCGGGACGCCTGCGTTACCTGTGCAACCAAGCATCATCCATGGCCGGGCGCTCAATACGTTCACCGGGCGGCGGGGTCAAATCGTCAGCACCCGGCACTTTCGCCCTTCCTCGGTGAGGCGGTTATAAATTTCGCGTTGATCGTCTTCATCCCGACATTCCACGGCCACTTCAAAAACTTGCCGCAGGGGAATTTCACTGTCATCCTCAATGGATGCCTTGTTGATATCGGAAGTCAGGGCCGCCATTTCTTCGGGAGTAAATCCGGCGGCGAGCTGCAAATGCGAATCCAGCGCGGCCAGTTGGTCTGCCAAGGCCGGTGAATCCCATTGCGCCAGTTCAGCGGTGCGATTATCCGCGATGGCATAAGCGACCGCATCACCACCGGAAAGTGCGGTTTTAATAACCCAGATTCGCTGCCAACCCAAAGCCTTGGCGGCAGCCCAGGTGCCGTTGCCGGCACGAATTATGTCGGCAGAATCTACAACAATGGGCTTCTGCTGGCCAAAGCGTTTAAGGCTGGCCTTGATCGCCTCCAAATTATTATCCGGATGCCGCCGCACATTGGCCGGATCAGGCGTAAGCGAATCAATGGGTACCAAAGTCGCCGGTGAAATATCATTTATCATGCGCCGGCTTTAGGCTTAGTGATGGGGAGATATGGAGGTGAACGAAATTATTCGATGGTACAGATTTTTATGACCTCGTCGCCATAGTGGTTGATTACCTTAATGGCTATTTTGCCGGTGGCGGGCCTGTCGAATGCCCGGCTGCGGGTGGAATACAGGGCAGACCAGGCGGCTTCGTCCACTTCGGCACGCAATGCCCTTTTGAGCTTGTCATACGGTTCACCCGCACCGGTAAAATAAGCGTGGCGGACGAAAAAACTCTCGCCGTTGTAATTGGTGTCGATGAACCAGCAGGCAATGTCGTCGGTGGTGCTGGCACGAATTTCGCCGGTGGTCGGGTCGTAAACATCCAAGCCCTTGAGTTCCATGCACACCTGCCCATCAGCCAATTTATCAATGGCGATGTCCGGTTCGCCGAAAACCATGAACAGATTGCCCGCGCCGGTTTTTTTCAATAAATCACCCATGGCCAGATCAGGATTGATGCGGGTGGGCAGCACCATCAATGTGCCATAGCGTTTGGATTCCTCGCTGACATGCGGGTCAAAGGCGAAGCCGCAGACAATCAGCAGGTCAAAGCCGACACCCTGCACCGCCTCCTTGGCGGCTTCTTTGATGAGTTCCGGGCCGACGGTGCCGTGCTCCGGCCCGATACAGATCGCGGCCCGCTTTTCCTTGCCGTCGGCATCGGTATATTTTCCCTCGGCATGAATCCATTGCCCGGCATAAGCGGCCAATGAATCAAATTTAAGCCGCTCGGCCTTGCGGGTGTTCTGCACACCGGCGGTGCGCAGATTATCAAGAATCATCTGGCCGAATTTATCGGTGCCCAATACGCGCAGCGTGGTGCCATATTCATTGGGCACGGTGGCCTGCTTTACCTTTTGCTGCACGGTGATGGTGCGGTGCGGCGACAGGCTTTCCACGGTAAATGGACCGCTGACGCGGACTTTTTTATTTTCTTCAAATGGCTGGTCATACAGCGTTTCCATATCCGCCTTGCGGGCGATGGAGGCGTCGATTTCCTTCTGGCGTTCACGGCGAAGTTCCCACCATTGGCTGTGTATCTTTTTGGCCTCGGCGGGCCATTTGTCATCGGCGGACCGCGGAATTTCCCATTCTTCCCATTTTTGTTTCAGTGCAGTGTTGAGTTTGGCCCTCAGCGGTTCCAACTGCTGCTGCCATTTGGCATGAATCACATCAATGTCTTCATTGTTGGCAATGGCTTTGAGTGTGACATGCGGCACGCGCTTATAGACAAATCCCTTGCGCGGGTCGCCATCGGTTTTTGGTAATGGCGACGGCGGAAATTTTCCGGCTACTTCCGCCTCTTTGGCGATGCCTTCGGGCGAATCAGCCAGAATGTAATAGGGATAACGCGCGGACATGATGCGGGTGCGGGCCAGCGTCAGGGCCACGCGGCTGGTATCGGTGGTGATCCAGCGGCGGCCCCATTGTTCGGCGACATAAGCGGTGGTACCGCTGCCGCAGGTGGGATCAAGCACCAGATCGCCGGGGTCGGTGGTCATGAGGAGGCAACGTTTTACCGCCTCGACCGCAGTTTGGACAACGTACACCTTCGGGTCGGTCCGGCTTTGTACACCGCCGATGTCGAGCCATACGTTCGTTACCGGAAACACGGGGAAGTCTGAAATGAGGCGAACGAACCTAAGAGATTCTCCCTCCACCACCAAACGGCTACAGGCACCAAGTCGCTCCATTCCACGCACTGTTGTTTTCCAATGTAAGCCTGCCGGAGGTGCCCAATTCCGGCCCGCGAAGGACAGGCTCCCATCTGCCGCAGCCGTAGCACCCTGGGAAGTAACCTGATCGGTCGTTGCAAGCACGGAATGCGCAATCGGCAGGCTGGCAAGGGAGCTGATTGATGAGGCCTCGCGGTATTTTGCCGCGCCCTCCTCACCGGCTGATTTCTCTCGGTAAAGAGCGTGGTATTTGAGGCTATCTCGGCTTTTACCATACCAAAGAATATAATCGCACACGGATGACAGGTAGAGCCCGGAAAATCCGGTAGTCTTGGCATATGCTATGTCGGTGACAAAATTCTCCGCCCCAAATACCTCGTCCAAAATGCACCGCACGAGATGCACATTCTGATCGCCGATCTGCAAAAAGATGCTGCCGCTTTCGGTCAGCAGTTCACGGGCGGTTACCAAGCGGTCACGCAGATAGGCCAGATAGGAATGAATACCAAGCTCATAGGTGTCGCGAAAGGCTTTGATTTGTTCCGGCTGGCGGACCATATCTTCCGCTTTGCCATCCTTCACATCGCGCTTGCGGGTGGAGACCTGCCAATTGGAACCGAATTTTATTCCGT
>JAKATV010000178.1 GCA_021818565.1 Planctomycetota bacterium | reverse complement strand
TCCAGGGCATCAGTTTCCGCGTCATCCTTAAGCGCCAGAACATCCGGATGGCGGAACAGCGCGTTGTCGTCAAAATTGACTTTGGCGTCAATGGCAAGA
This sequence comes from Planctomycetota bacterium, assembly GCA_021818565.1. Taxonomy (GTDB): domain Bacteria; phylum Planctomycetota; class Phycisphaerae; order WQYP01; family WQYP01; genus JAMDCX01. The sequence continues at coordinate 3,509 of JAKATV010000178.1, read as the reverse complement.
ATTTTTCCATCTTTGGTAAGCACCAACGGATTAATCTCGGCAATTGAGCAATCATAGTCAATAAAAAATCGCGCCAATTTAAGCAGAATATCCGCGACAGTATTGGCCTGCTTACCGGTAAACCCCAAAGCCAGCGCCGTGCGGCGCGCCTGGAAGCCCTGCATGCCTGCCAAAGGATGCAGAGGTTCTTTAATAATGGCTTCCGGCCGCTCATGGGCGATGGTTTCAATTTCCACGCCGCCTTCCGCTGAAGCGATCATACTGACGGTGGACCGGTCGCGATCCAGGACAAAGCCAAGATAATATTCATGGGCAATATCTACGGCACCGGCAATAAGAATTTTGTTGACCGCGATTCCCTCCGGGCCGGTTTGTACACTGACCATGCGGTGGGTCAACATAAACTCCGCCGCCGCACGGGCCTCCGCCGCCGATTTGACCAGTTTTACAAATCCGGCTTTGCCGCGGCCGCCGGCAAATACCTGCGCTTTGACCACCTGCAAGGGAAAACCGTTTTCCTCAAAGGCTTTTTCGGCCTCTTGGGCGGTTTCCACAACCCGCGCGGCCGGCACGGGAATTCCAGCCTTGGCCAGCAGATCGCGTGCCTGATATTCATGAATTTTCATTGAACGAAACTCCTAAGGAGCCATTTTCACCGGCTCGTCGCTTTGAGGAAGATAAACGATTTATGAAAAAAGTTAAATACGACAACCAACTTATCGTAAGAAAATAATAAAGCCGTTGTTGCCACCGGGAAATTTAGCCGGGCAAGTTTCTGCTCCGCGGCGCGACTGAATGCTTTTGGGCACAATGGAAGAGCGCCGGAAACTTAACCGCGCCGTTGCCCGCGACAATTTGCCCGAATCTACGCTACAATGATGGTCGTGATTTTGGTAACCCCGCGTTGAGGAGTTTATGACGCCATCCACCACTTGTCCATCTACACATGCCGCCGGCACGTTCAATCCTGTCGGCCTGATTTCGCAGCGGGCACTGGAGATTGACGCTTCCGGCATTCGCAAAGTATTTGATCTGGCTGCCAAACTTAAGGATCCAATTAATTTATCGATTGGTCAACCGGATTTTGATGTGCCCCAGCCAATCAAGGAAAGGGCCATTGCGGCCATCCGTGCCGGTAAAAATCGCTACACCCCCACCCAGGGCATCGGGGAACTTATTGAACCTATTCGCCGGGATGTTTGCGCCGGCACGGGCTGGCGCGATCCGGGCGTACTGATTTTGTCCGGCACGTCCGCCGGGATCATGCTGGGAATGTTTGCCACTTTGAATCCGGGTGATGAAGTGATCTTTCTTGATCCTTACTTTGTCATGTACAAACATCTTCCCCGGCTCATGGGAGCGGTGCCTGTGCCCGTAAACAGCTATCCGGATTTTCGCCTGCACCCGGAACGAATTGAAGCGGCCATTACCCCCCGCACCAAAATGCTGATTTTATGTTCACCCAATAATCCCACCGGCATCGCCCTGACACCGGCGGAATTACAAGCGGCCGCGGACATTGCAAAAAAGCATAATCTGCTGGTGCTTAGCGATGAAATCTACGACGCCTTCTGCTATCAGAAACATCACAGCATCGCCCCCCTGTTGCCGGAACAGTGCATTCTGTTGAAGGGTTATTCCAAAACCTATGCCATGACCGGCTGGCGTTTGGGTTATGCCGCGGGCCCCAAGGCGATCATTGAGCAAATGACCAAACTGCAACAGTATACATTTGTCTGCGCGCCGGCACCGGCACAATATGCCGCCCTCGAATTGCTCCATGCCGGATCAGTGGACATGACTTCACATATTGATGACTATCGGCGGAAGCGGGATCGCATTGTGTCCGGTCTGTCGGCGCATTTTTCCATCAATCATCCGGATGGGGCATTTTATGCGTTCCCCAAAGTTCCCGGGTCATTAACAGCGACGGAATTTGTCAATCGGGCGGTGGCCAATAATGTGCTGGTAATTCCCGGAAATGTTTTCAGTGGGCAGGATACCCACTTCCGGTTAAGTTATGCCGCCAGTGACCACACTATTGAGCGAGGGATTACAGCATTAAACACACTAGCAGAAGAAATAGCCGGATAAACGCAAGCTTGGCGATCGCCGAGACTCAACAGGTAATAATATGCTTAACATTCAAGGTCAATCCACCGCGCTAGCCCATATCCAGCGAGTCGTTCATTCGGGACGCATCGCCTCAACCTGGATTTTCGCCGGACCCGCCGGCGTGGGAAAGTTTCATACCGCGGTGGAAATGGCAAAAACCAGTTTGTGTGATCACCCAATACACCGGCCCAATAACGGCGGCGGCGAATTATTCAACGCCCTGCTGGAGCCGGATTTTGTATTGACGCTGCCCTGCGGCCAGTGTGAATCATGCAAAGCCGTTGAATTGCGCACCCATCCGGACCTGCATGTGGTCAGCCGCGAACTCATCCGCTACCATGACCGCAGCGGGAAATCCAAAGGTACCACATTAAGCATACAGGTTATCCGCGGAGAAATGATCGGCGATGATTCACCGGAGCACCGGGTCGAACCGAAAATTTATAAGCGCTCGCAGAGAGGGCGCGGGAAATGGTTTATTATTGACGATGCCGATCTCATGGAAATTCCCGCGCAAAATGCATTACTGAAAACCCTGGAAGAACCGCCGGCGCAAAATTACATTATTTTAATTACCTCCAGCCCAACCGAGCTTTTAAGCACCATTCGCAGCCGATCACAATTTGTCCAGTTTCGCGATCTGTCTTTTACTGTCATGGTTCCGGAGCTTGTCAACCGGGGTGCCGGCGAAGCCCAGGCCAAACTGCTGGCCCGGCTTTCCGGCGGCAGCCTGGGGCGAGCCATTATTTTTATGCAGGCTGTGATCACCGCAGATCGGGATGAGCAGGACAAGGCCGACACCAAGCCCCCCACCACCGATCAACCCGCTTTCCCGCATTGGATCAGCGCAATTTCTTCAATGTTGGACAATATATTTACCGGGCGCGACGGCGGCATGGCGTTGGCGCAGGTTATCCAGAAATCCGCTGAACAATATGCCAAGACCATGCTCAAACGCGATCCGCTGGCCTCCAAAGATCGCCTGGTGCGCGACGGCGTGGGCCTGATGTTGAGTTTTGTTGCGGCCTGGCTGGATGACCGCCTGCGCTACGCCACGGGCGCACCGATCATCGCTCCCCTGCCTTCGCAGGTTCACAGTATTCCCCTGCCGGCCGCACAGGAATCTATTGTCGCGTGTCGGCAGGCTGAAATGCAGGCCGACATGAACGCCCATCTTGGCGTACTTCTGGCTTCCACGTGCACCGCAATAGAGCACGCCCTGCGCACAGCCGTGGCGGCGTAATTGCGCTAGTCAAAGATCCAACGCGGATCACGCCTGATCAACGCCGAGATTCCGGATGGCGGAAGCATGTCACGAGATGATCATTAACCAGCCCGGCGGCCTGCATGAACGCGTAACAGATTGTTGTTCCAACAAAACTGAAACCACGTGC
>JAKATV010000438.1 GCA_021818565.1 Planctomycetota bacterium | reverse complement strand
ACCACGATCAATTTGCCGTTTATCACTGCGGATGCCAGCGGCCCCAAGCACCTCCAGATGGCCATTAATCGCAGCAAATTTGAAGCCATTGTCAGCCACCTCACTGAACGCTGTCGGCAGCCGGTGCTCAAAGCCTTGGAAGATGCCAAGTTGACCGCTAAGAATATTGATGAAGTGCTGCTGGTCGGCGGCTCAACGCGTATGCCGCGTGTGCAGCAGTTGGTCAAGGAAATCTTCGGCAAGGAAGGTAATAAGAGCGTCAATCCGGATGAAGCTGTGGCCCTTGGTGCCGCGGTGCAAGGCGGAATTACCACCGGCGAAGTCAAGGATATTCTGGTTCTGGATGTTACGCCTTTGTCTTTGGGTGTTGAAACCTACGGCGGTGTGATGACCGTGCTGATTCCGCGCAATACCACGATCCCCACCAGCAAAGGTGAAACCTTCAGCACCGCGGCGGATAATCAGACCAGTGTTGAAATTCACGTCCTGCAAGGTGAACGTGAGTTCGCTAAAGACAACCGGACACTGGGAAAATTCACGCTCGGTGGAATTCCACCAGCCCCGCGCGGCGTACCGCAAATTGAAGTAGCTTTTGATATTGATGTCAATGGCATTCTCAATGTGAAAGCCAAGGACAAAGCCACCGGCAAGGAAAGCAAGGTGGAAATCAAGGGCCACAGCGGTTTGTCCAAGGATGAAATCGAGCGCATGAAGAAAGAAGCCGAGGCCCACTCCGCTGAAGACAAAGCTCGTCGGGAACTCGTTGATCTAAAGAACCGCGCCGAGGCGGTTACCCTGCAGGTTGAGCGTGAATTGCAGGAGCACGGCAACAAGATTACACCGCAGGAACGCGGTGATCTGGAGTCCGCGGTAAATCAGTTGAAGGATGTCACGAAACAGGAAGATAAAGCCGCCATTGAAAAGGCCTTGGAGAACCTGAATCGTGCTCGGATGAAACTGGGCGAAGCGGCCTATAAGGCCGCCTCCGAAGCCGGATCAGCGGGTGCTGCGGCTGCCGGGGCTGCCGAAGCTGCCACCGGATCGGCACCCGATGCTGCGGCTGATCAGGGGAAAAAGCCCGACGATGTCATTGATGCGGAATACGAGGTCAAGTAACGCCGCACGGGCTTTTGCCATCACTGCCAAATGGTTGATGGCGCAATATCACTGCCTGAAAAATTCAAGGGGCCGAAGACATGTTCTTCGGCCCCTTTTTTTAGCGGATTGATCGATCGTATGTGGCAAAAGGCATCAGCGATACGTTGCATGATGCACGGTACGCGGGTCATATACCACCATGCAGGCATCCTCAACGTGGCCGCCACTGTGGTGCCCTATGGCGCGGATGTGGTTCTGGCCTTCCTTAAGCACTGTCTCAGGCCAGACAAATACCCCATTTACGCCTTCGCGCGTGCCCAGGGACCGGCCATTAAGGGACAGCTCCACGCTCCGGCAATTCGCATAAACTTTTACGATGGCGTGTTTATCGGGGCGGCAATTAAATCGTCGGTCGGTAATATAAACAAAAGGCTCTTTGGTCCACTGGGCCTTGTAAAAATAGAAGGCGTCCTTGCGGGTCTTTCGGTCGCGCGTCACCAGCCCCTTATCATTTTTTCCGGGATGATCACCCTCGTGCCGCGAAGAAGATGCAAAGTCGAACATGACCCAGAGAAACGTGCCCCACAGCCACGGGCGATCTTTAATCGCCGCCCAGGCGTGTTCGTGCAGCAGTGCCTGATATTCTTCGGGATGCCAATACGCGCCGGGGTTAGGCTGGGTCACATGCGATTCGTGCTGGAAAATACTGGCACCGGCTCCATATTCACTCATGCCGATACATCGGCCGGGAGCCTTGGTCTCCACCACCTTGCGAATATCGTCCAAAATGGTGGGAAAGTCCGTCATTTTTCCACCGTACCAACCGGGATAGCGGTTGAAGGCGATGATATCGGTAATATAACCAATATGGTTATATTGGGATTGATCGTCCGCCGCTGTGGTGGGGCGCGTGGGGTCCAGTTTTTTTGCCTCGGCGTTAATTTGTTTTACCAGATCATAGCCAAGATTCTCCTGGCCGTTATTACCCAGTTCGTTAAACATGCTCCAGAAGAAGATGGACGGATGATTGAAATTCTGTTTGATTAATTCGCGCACCTGCTGGAGCTGATTGTTATCAAATTCACTGTTATGTGCCACGCCGTTAACCAAGCCGTCTTCCGCCCAGACCACAAGCCCCAATTTATCCGCGGCATCATAGGACGCCTGCGCATGTTGATAATGCGCCATGCGTACGCACGTGGCCCCAATTTCATAAATGAGGTCTAAATCCTGGCGATAATCCGCATCGCTAACCGCACGGCCCTTATTCGGTCGGTCCTGGTGCGTGCAGACACCCCGTAATGGATAGGATTTGCCATTCAGGAAAAATCCCTTGTCGGGATCAATATGAAAAAAGCGAAGCCCCAGCGGTTGGGTTATACCATCGGTACGTTTATTTCCGTCGAAAATCTCAACTGTCGCCTGATACAGATACGGGTCTTCCCGGCCATTCCAAAGATGCGGATGAGGCAGGGTAATATTCTGCACGCATCGTACCGTTTTCCCCGATGGCACAGGTTGTGCAGCCGAGGCGGTCAGGATCACTTCCCCCGTATGATCGGAAATGCTGTAGCCGATGCCTGCGGTTTTTTCTTTCGAAGACGCATTGCTTAGCAACGTGGTAATTTCCAGTTCCGCTTTCTCCGGTGTGATGTTCACTTGTTTGATGTAAACACCGAGGCCTCCATCGTCCATGGGACTGATACACAATGCATCCAGCACGAGCAGCCGAACGTGGCGATATAATCCGCCATCCAGATTAAAATCTCCGTTTAATGGGGCAATGTGATTATTGTAGGCGTTATCCACGCGCACCGCGATGAGGTTTTTTCCAGTGCGGTTAATAAATGTGGTGATGTCCACACAAAAACCGGCGAATAACCCAATATGGCCGCCCGCCTGGTGGCCGTTGCAGTAGACCTCTGTGGTGATACCGGCCCCCTCAAAATATAAAAAAACCTGTTTGCCGGCCTCCCTGGCGGCTTGCGGCAGCTCCAGATTTTTGCGATACCAGGCCGGTCCCCGGTAATAAGGTGCTCCGGTTTGTGCATCCAGGCCGTTATAAGTGTGCGGCAACTCCACGGTTGTCCATGACGCATCATTTAATTCAGGCTCTTGTGCGCCTGGGAAGCCTTGCTTGAGGAACTTCCACGCCTGATCAATACGCATATCCGTTCGGGCACCCGTTGAATCACCCGTTCGGCCGGTCAGAGTAGCAGTTCCCGCAGAGTTCATGCCGTTGGTACCGCATCCCGCCAAGCCACTGGTTGCCACCACGGCCAATGCACCGAATTTTATCATGTCGCGCCGCGAGGGCATAAGCGAATCCTGGGCAGAGGGTTGTTGTGCCGCGCTGCCCTGGCTTTTAACTTGGATTGGACTTATTGGTGTGGTTAATGGATACTGTCTCATGTTTCCGCCTTTCAATCAGAACCGGCTTTGAAAATGAATCATAATTAGCGCGATGCATTTGTTCAAAGCGGAAGCAATATTTCAATGCCCAACGTAGCGCGCTGTTTATCGTGCAT
>JAKATV010000217.1 GCA_021818565.1 Planctomycetota bacterium | reverse complement strand
GGGCATTGCCGATCAATACGTTCCGGCTCCGCCGCCGACTAAGACCCCGGCGGAAACAAGCCCGCAAAGCGCCGATCCTTACGCCGGCATGTTTGCATTGCGCGTAGAGGGCGATTCCATGTCGCCGCAGTATTTGCCGGGAGATATTATTGTGCTCTCAAGCGTTGATACGCCGTCGGATGGGGATGACTGTTTGGTTCGTCTTGATGAGCAGGACAATTTTGCCACAACTTTCAAACGCATTTACTTTGTGGACGCACAGGGAAATCCACAAAGCGATTCCGGCCATGTGCAACTTTGTCCGTTGAATCCGCGTCATGCCAAGCGCATTGTCGCACGCGAACACATTACCAGCCTGCATCCCGCGATTTGGAAAATTACCCCCACACCCCGACGCAGTCCCGCGGAAGATTACTGTGCATCCGGTGCCGCGAACAATCCTGGCAAAGCCACGTCGGGCAAACGCCATAAACGCCGCACCGCACCGCCGGACACCCGGCCCCCAAGCAACCCTGAATTGCCGCCTGCCACCGCCGCGCAGGGGAATGCGTCGCCAAGCCGTTATATCCAATCCGCCACGCAGGGCTTTCAAATTGAGGCCGATTAGGCCCCACTGCACCGGCTTTAAGCCATTTCCGCCAGATAACGCACGATCTGATCCGGGTGCATATTGGCAACATCCAATGCGATGTCCGCGGCGGCGGCATAAAGCGGGGCGCGTATCTGCAACAGTCGCAAAATTTCTTCCAAACCACCGGCACTGGTAAGATTCGGCCGATTGGCGGCGGTGAGCGTATCGGCGCGGATTCGTTCCCATAACACTTCCGCCGGCGCTTGCAGCCAGACAATTCGTCCGTTGGCCTGCAATTTTTCGACGTTGGATTTTCGCAGCACAACTCCCCCGCCCGCGGCAATGACGGTATTATCCGTTTCCGCCAAATCATCAACGACTGCCGACTCCAGATCGCGAAATAACGCCTCGCCGCCCTGCTGGAATATTTCTCGAATGGTCTTGCCCGCCCGTTGCATAATCAGCTCATCGGTATCCACAAAATTCATACCCATGCGGCCGGCCAGTTGTTTGCCGATGGTGGATTTCCCCACGCCCCGATAACCGATAAGAACGATATTCATAAAATCCTTTTGCCCCCTCAAAAAAAAACGCCAGTCAGCCGTAATGCTCCTCCCCCGCAACAATCTAAAAATCCTCGAGACCGTCGCATTGCGCGCCCCACCCACGCATCGGTAAAGCTGGTCTAGCGCACCACACCGATGGTCAAAAGAATATTGGCATAGATTCGGCTTTCGCCCGTGGCAATGGCCAGACATACATCCGGTGTGGAGGCGGCATCATAAAAGGCGAAGCGTTCAACTTTTTTCAGTTTATTGCCAGCCGCCCACGTATCCAACAGCGTCTGATATTCGGCAAATATCGGCGGATCCCGCGTAAGTTTATACGGGCCGGTTTTGTTTGGAGCCATGACCACCGCGGCCTCCACCGGAATGCTTTGCAAAATCAGATCCAGCACATCCGTCGCTTTGAGCAAATCCGCGGCCAGATTCAAATTCACCACTTCCGCATTGGGTCCGCGGCGCGTCCAGGCGGGATAATTCCCATCAGCGATCAGCACTTTGCTGCTATGGCCGCCCCGCCCAAGAGCCGAAAGAATCTGCGGGTGCAACAGCGGTGTTTTAAGCATACCGATACTCCGTAAAACAGCTATGATTTCTTGCTTTTTTCATGCGGGATAAATTCACGCAGTTGCGAGGATTTGGCAACCAGTTCACGGCCCGAAGTTAAAGAATCCAATTCCCCGCAGGCCATGGCCTGGACCATGACATTGCCCAGCGCAGTGGCTTCCACCGGTCCGGCAAGAACATGCAGACCCGTGGCGTCGGCGGCCAACTGATTCAGCAGATCATTTTGCGAGCCGCCCCCAACAATATGTAGATGGGTGTAGGTTTTCCCGGTTACTTTTTCAATCGTATCCCGGGCGCGCGCGTACGTGGCGGCCAGCGATTCAAGAATTACCCGGGTAAATTCTCCCGGCGTTTCGGGAACTTTCTGTCCCATTCGACGGCACTGTGCCATAATTTTCAGCGGCATATCTCCGGGAGCGAGCATCTGCGGATCATCAAGGTCCAGATGCGCGCCGCGCAGCGGCACCTCGCGGGCTAATTGCACCAGCGTACGGTAATCAAAATCCTTGCCGTCGCGCGCCCAGGCCCGGCGGCATTCCTGCAAAAGCCAGAGACCGGCGATATTTTTCAGCAGGCGGATTTTTCCTCCCACTCCACCTTCATTGGTAAGATTAAAATTCATGGCATCCGGGGTTAAAATCGGTTGATCTATTTCCGCCCCCAGCAGACTCCACGTGCCGCTGGATAAAAACAGCCAGTTTTCCGTACCAGCCGGCACCGCCGCCACGGCACTTGCGGTGTCGTGCGATCCCACCGCCAAAACCGGTATGCCATGCGCCTGTGTTACCTCGGCCGCCGAACCAGATACATGCCCCAGTAAACTTCCGGGCATCACCAAGTCCGGCAAGATCGGCGGATGAACGGGTATGCACGCCAGAATCTCCCTGGAATATTCACGCCTTTGGGCGTCGAGCATTTGAGAAGTGCTGGCAATGGTATATTCATTGGCAATGCGACCGCAAAGCCAGTACACCAGCAGATCCGGAATATATAATAAATGTCGGGCCCGATCCAAATGGTCCGGACGATGCTCCGCCAGAGCACAGAGTTGAAACAACGTGTTGAAGTTCATGGTTTGTATGCCGCTGATGGTATACGCCCGTTCCCACGGCATCCGGGAGAAAAATTTTTCCGGCATACCCACCGTGCGACTGTCGCGGTAATGAATCGGATTGGACAGCAATTCCCCATTGTTATCCAGCAGACCAAAATCCACACCCCACGTATCGACCCCGATGCCGGAAATTGTTTTTCCCGCGGATGCCGCCTCGGCAACGGCCCGGCCTATACCCGTTTGAATTTCCCCCCACAACCGAAGAATATCCCAGTGAAGAACATTTCCCAACCGCACCGGCCCATTGGGAAAGCGGTGCATTTCCGATAAGGCAATGCCCGCCTTACTGACGGTTGCGAGCATCACGCGGCCAGACTCAGCTCCCAGGTCCACCGCAATATACCGCTGATCCCGCATAACGATTCGTCTCCGAATAACCGCCTGTTTCCTCGGATGGGCATAATAACGTGAAGCACGGAATCGGGCGAGCGTGGAATTACACTATTGTGGAATCGCACTATCCTGGTTTCGGGCGCGGAAAGAAATCCGGACAGGCCTGTGCGATTCGGAAGCACTTCCGCCAGATCCTGATCCAACAGCGACATGTTCAACACGCCACGGGCCGGCAGCGATTCGATTGGGGGCTTGCTGACGGCTGTGATGTAAAGGAATCGCGCAACAGGCGGCAAACATAGAAACCGGAATGGACTTCATCCACACGCTGGCCACAGGCCGAAGTCTATTTTCCCAAAGTAGCCGGGAATGCCCGCACCGCCGCCACAGAAATGGCAGCCGGCACACGTTGCCGGAGAACTGACTGGCAAAGCCTCGCTTATGATCGCATGGCGGATCACGTTACAGCGGTTCAGGATCAATGC
>JAKATV010000245.1 GCA_021818565.1 Planctomycetota bacterium | reverse complement strand
CACGTACCATTACTTTGGAGAATGGCAAGCCATTGGCCCAAAGCCGCGGAGAAGTCGGCATGTCTGTGGATCACCTGCGCTGGTTTGCCCAGGAGGCCCGCCGTATCTATGGCCGAACGATTCCGCATCAGGTGCGTGGTAAGCGGCATCTGGTCATCAAAACCCCCGTGGGTGTGGTGGCCGCAATCAGTCCGTGGAACTTTCCGCTGGTGCTGGCATTGCGCAAGGTGGCACCCGCACTGGCGGCTGGCTGCGCGGTCATTCTTAAACCGGCCAGTGCCACACCCTTGTGCGCGCTGGCATTGGCCGAATGTATCGATGCGGCAAAATTGCCCGCCGGTGTGTTTCAGTTGGTGCTGGGACGGGCCTCGGATATCGCCCAGGAATTTCTGGACAATCCGCTGTGCCGCAAAATCACTTTCACCGGATCGACGGAAGTAGGAAGGATGCTTATCCGGGGCGCGGCTGGACAAATTAAGCCTTTATCCCTGGAACTCGGTGGGCATGCTCCGATATTGATATTTGAAGATGCGGACATGGATGCGGCGGTGGAAGGTGCCATCATTACGAAATTCCGTAATACCGGCCAATCTTGTATTGCCTCCAATCGTATTTACGTTCAAAAGTCTGTCTACAATAAATTTCTCGAACAATTCACGAAAAAGACGCTGGCCATGAAAGTGGGCGATGGGCTGGAAGATGGCGTGCAGATCGGACCGTTGATCAATGGCGAAGCTCTGAACAAAGCTCTGGAACATATTGAAGATGCCACCCGGCGGGGGGCTAGACTGCTGTGCGGCGGAAAACGTATTGACCGCAAGGGCAGCTTTCTTGAGCCGACGATACTTGCGGACGTCCCGACCGACGCAATGTGCATGTCGGAGGAGACTTTTGCGCCCGTTGCCCCGGTCTGCCCGTTTAATACCGATGCTGAAGTTATCGAACGAGCCAATTCCTCGCCTTATGGTCTGGCCGCCTATGCTTTCACAAGGGATCTGGATCGGGCCATCCGCCTGATGGAATCACTGGAGGCCGGTACTGTTGGCATCAATGACAGCGTTCCCTCCACGAGTCAGTGTCCGTTCGGCGGCGTGAAGCAGAGCGGTTGGGGGCGCGAGCTGGGAATTGAAGGTTTAGACGGTTTTATGGAAACGAAACATATCTCATTAGGAGTGCATATATGATCAGCCAGACGGTTGAAACACTTCCTGACAAAAAAGTCAGTGGATCGATGCTCCAGAGCAAACCAGTTTCGGTGGGTATGATTTTTCTCGGCCGGAAACGCCCCGGATTCGATATGTCGTGGGGAGCGCAGATGGAGAAAAAAGTACGCGCCTCACTGGCCACGGCTGATATTACCATATTTGAGCCGCCGCAGAAGGCTGTTGATGACAACTCCTTGCGGCAGGCGGTGGCGGCGTGTCAGGCTCGCGAGGTGGAAGTCCTTGTATTATTGCAGACAACGATGGCTGATGGGCGTCTGGCTCCCACGCTGGCCCAGCTCTGGCCGGATCCGCCGGTGCTTTGGGCCACGCCTGAAAATCAGCAGGGAGATATGATAAGCTCCTGCTCACTGGTCGGCGTGCATTGTTGGGCGTCCATTTTTCGCCAGATGGGCCATAGCTATGAAATGGTCTATGGCGATCCGGAATCTCCGGCAACGCAACAGAGATTTAATGGCGCAGTGCGTCTGGCCGCAACGGTTCGTCGGTTGCGAACGGCCCGTTTGGGTGTGATTGGAGGTCAGGCTCCTGGTTACTTTGCAATGGGTGCTGATCCTTTTTCGATTCACAGCGGTCTGGGCGTGCAAATGCAGACTTTCAGCCTCATGGAGTTTGCGGATGTGGTGCTTGGATTTAAGGACGGCGAAGTGGCTGCCGATGTGGCCGCGGTAAAAAATCTGGGGTTAAAACATAAGGACACCAGTGACGAAGACCTGCCGATGGCGTCGCGGCTCTATCTGGCGATGCGCTGGTTCATGGATCATGAGTCCCTTGATGCGATGACGATTCGGGAGTGGCCCGAAATGCCCAATAATTTTGGCCAGTGGCCCTATCTGGGCATTGCCCGGCTGACTGATGAAGGCCGCGCTGTGGCATGCGAGGGCGATGCCGATGGCGCTATGACGGCCTGGATAGGAGAAACTCTGGGCATGGGACGGTGCTATTTGACGGATTGGCTTGAGCACGATGAGGAAACAATCACGGTGTGGCATGGTGGCGCGGCACCAATGTCGCTGTGTGCCTCGTCGGGCGAACCGGGAGCACCGGTTATAGCACGGCATTTCAATATCAAGAAACCGGCTGTTGTTGAGGCCACCCTTCGCACTAGAATGCCGGTCACAGTTTTGCGATTCTGGCGTTGTGACGGGAAATATTACCTGACCGCGCGGGAAGGTCGGACGATTCAACCCCGGCGCCACTTGATGGGTACCAATGGGCTGGTTCAGTTAATGTGTCAGGATCCGCGTCAATGGTTCGAGGAGCTTTGCCATCATGGCATGCCGCACCATGTGGTGGTCTTCGAGGGGCATCATCTGGAATTACTGAAACGCTTTGCCCAAGTCATGCGCATTGAATTTATGTAACGTTACGTCCGGATTGAAACGCAACGCACAATATCACTGCGGCCAGATATTGGTAATGGATAGGAATCGTATCCGCCGCCCGGCGTAGCATTATTTGGATTATTCTATGGGCATACACCGCAATTGGGATTGGCGCGGCCATTATTATTTTACTCGGGTGGTTCTGGAAACGGGCAACCTGGCAGGGCGCGGTGGCGGCCTTAGTGATAACCCCGACGGTATCGCTGCTTGGAATTTTTGCGCCCCCATCCGTGGCCTGGTTGAATGTTAATTGTTACACGGTCAATGGATCTTTACTAAGGAGATAAGTTATGAAGTTCATGAATGCCAAACAGATCTGTGATCAGGCGATTGCCCAGGGATTTGCCGTCCCGGCTCTCAATACCAACGGTGGAACGTACGATCTCACACGTGCGATCATTGAAGCGGCGGAGGAACTTCAATCACCGCTGATTATCCAGTGCTATGAGCCTAATCTGGAATACCGGGGTTATGAATATTCAGCGATGTTGATAAAGTTTCTGGCCCGGGATTGTACCATTCCAATTGCCATTGCTCTTGATCATGGAAAAACCCCAGCCTCCGTGGATCGGGCGGTAAAGGCGGGTTTTACTCATGTGATGATCGATTACGCTGATCAGCCGCTGCAGGCCAATGCCCGGGGCACGCGGGAGATCATTACGACGGTGCGCCCGCTTGGCGTGAGCGTGGAAGCGGAAGTAGGCCATATCATAAAAAGTTCGGATGCCGAGGGACGCAAAGCGCCCACTGCAAGTGTCCAGGACGTGCGGGATTTTCTTTCCATGGTCGATGTGGATTTGCTGGCCGTGGCGGTTGGCACCACCCATGGCATCTTCAAAGAACAAAAGACTATCGACTTCGACTTGATCGCGCGCATGCGTGCGGCCACCGATGTCCCGCTGGTGCTGCATGGAACCTGCGGTGTTTCCATGGAAGATATCACCCGGAGTGTAAAGGCCGGAATGACCAAAATTAATTTTGGCGAAGGTCTCCGAATGAACTACATCCAATACTTCAACGAGTATA
>JAKATV010000172.1 GCA_021818565.1 Planctomycetota bacterium | reverse complement strand
GAAAACCGTCTGGAAGAGCTGGTCTCGGTGGTGCAGTTTGTGGATCGCCATCGGCTGGGGCCGACGTTTCAGTTTCTGCATCAGCATCAAATACACGATTCGGAAACCGGACGGGTGGTGGGGTATCAGAATTTGGATTTGATCGGTCGCACACTGGCTCCGATTCTGATTCGCCGTAAAAAAGACGCGGTGCTTAAGGATCTGCCCGGCCGGCTTGATAAAAACTTTTTCGTTTCCATGACCGCTGAGCAGCGCAACCACCATGAGGAAAATCGCGATGTGGTGGGCCGAATTGTCAAGCGGTGGCGGCGGACGCACTATCTTTCCGAGGCTGATCGTCAGCGACTGATGATTGCCCTGCAGAATATGCGCATGAGCTGCGACAGCACCTATTTGTTGGACCATCAAACGGATTTTGGCTACAAAGCCGATGAACTGGCCACGCTGCTGGAAGAACTTTTTGAGCGACCCGGGGAAAAGGTTGTGATTTTCAGCCAGTGGCTGCGGATGCATGAACTGTTGCTGCGGCGACTGGAGGGGCGGCCATGGGAACATGTTCTCTTTCACGGCGGCGTACCCGGCACGCAGCGCGGCGCTCTGGTTGACCGATTCCGTGAAGATGACCGGTGCCGGGCATTTCTCGCTACCGATGCCGGAGGCGTGGGGTTGAATTTACAGCATGCGGCCTCGGTGGTGGTCAATGTGGATTTGCCATGGAATCCGGCCGTACTGGAGCAGCGCATCGGAAGAGTGCATCGCCTGGGGCAAAAGCGCCCGGTGCAGGTGATAAATTTTGTCGCCAAAGGCACGATTGAAGAGGGCATGTTGTCGGTATTAAAGTTTAAAAAGTCGCTGTTTTCCGGCGTTCTGGATAACGGGGAATCGGCCGTCATGCTCGGAGGTTCGCGCTTAACTAAGTTTATTGAAACGGTCGAACAGACCACCGGTGCCATTCCTCCGGCCATGGTGGAAGAACCAGTGGACTTGTCAGGTGGGGCGTCGCTAACAACCGCAGTGTTAAGCGACGCCACAACCGGGGAAAGCACAGATTCCGCATCTGCGGCCCCGGAAAGCCCCGCCGTGCGGAGTTCGGCAAGTCCGGTGACGGGTAATGGCGATTCGGCGGCCGGTGGAGTCGGCGCGGGCAATCCTTGGACTGGCTTGCTTCAGGTGGGATTAAACATTCTTGAGCAATTGGCGGCCCAGCAGTCGCCCCGTGCGCAGGCTCGAACTAGCCAAGCGCCATCGCAAAGCCGCGCTTCGGGCATTTCCATCATTCATCGGGATGAACGCACCGGTGAATCGTATATGAAACTCCCCGTTCCCAGCCCCGAAGTTTTGGAGCAGGCACTGGGAGCGATTGGCGCAATTCTCGAAAAATTCAATACCCGCCAATGATCGGGTTCTTATCCGGTGGTGTTATGGTGCCTGCGTCATCGCGGCGAGTTTCTGCAGGGTGCTCAATGCTTTGCCGGAATCAATGGCGGCGACGGATAATTTAACGCCCTCACGCAAGGATTCCACTTTGCCTCCGACCCACAACGCCGCAGCGCTGTTAAGCAGCACGATATCGCGCGCGGGACCGGGTTTGCCGGAGAGGATGTCACGGATTTTCGCGGCTGACGCTTCGGGGGAGTCGATTCGCAAGTCATCCGCAGTTGCAATTTCCAGGCCGACATCTTTGGCGGATAGTTCCAGCGTCTTAATTTCTTCGCCATCAAATAATGCCACGCGCGTCGGGCCGCCAATCGATAGTTCGCAGAGCGTGCCCTCCACCGGGTCACTGCCGCAAACTACCATGGCCCGCAGCGCGCCTAAACGCACCAGCACTTCCAGCATGGGCCGCACCAGGCTGGGGCGCGGAACGCCGGCCAATTGCCGCCGCGCACCGGCCGGGTTGGTCAGGGGGCCAATAAGATTAAAAATGGTGGCAAAGCCCAGTGTGTTTCGGATTTCCGCCACATGCCGCATCGCCGGATGATGGCGGGGGGCAAAACAAAAACAGATACCGATTTGTTTCACGCATTGGGCCTGCAGTTCCGGGTCAATATCCACGCGCACGCCCAGTTTCTTTAACACATCCGCACTGCCGCTGCGACTGGTTACGGCGCTGTTGCCGTGTTTTGCCACCGGCACGCCGCAGGCGGCCGCCACAATCGCCGCCGTGGTGGAAACATTGAAAATCCGTGATCCGGCACCGCCGGTGCCGCAGGTGTCGATGACCTCTTGCGGCGCGGCCACGGGCACCACAAATTGCCGCATGACAGTGGCAGCGCCGGCAAGCTCATCAACGGTGGGATCTCTCCCGGCCAACAAAGCCAGGAATGCTCCCACCTGTGCCGCCGGCGCAGCGCCGGACATGATAGTTTCAAACGCACCACGGGTCTGCTCCTGCGTGAGGCTTTTGCCGGAAAGTAATGTCGTGAAAATATCTTTCATGCTTTTTCTACTGCATAACGCTTTTAAGAAATGCAATTAAAGAAGTTCAGCCCCGGCTCCCGCAATGGTGGCAAACATGGAGGCTTGTTTACCGCAGCGTTCCGGATACCGCTTATCAATCTCGGCGGTCAAACCTTCAATGGCCTCCCGCCGCACCATCGCCACAATGGATCCGCCGAAACCGCCTCCGGTCATCCGTGCTCCGTATACGCCCGGTACGGTAGCGGCAATTTCCACCAGGACATTAAGCTCCGGACAGCTTACGCCATAATCATCGCGCAGACTTTCATGCGACTGATACATAAGTTGTCCGCAGGCCGCCCAATCTCCGGCCGCCATCGCCTCGGCAAATTTAAGCGTTCGGGCGTTCTCGGAAATCACGTGTCGGCCACGGCGAAACACGGTGGGATCCATGTCCATGCGGCATGCCTCAAGCATGGAAATATCCGCGTCGCGCAAGGCCTTCACGGCCGGGAATTTTTTCTTTAATAGGGCTACCGCGCGTTCACACTGATTGCGACGGGCCTGATATTCGCCCTGCACGAGTTCATGTTTAACATTTGTATTGGCGATAAAGATGCGCATGTGCTCATCTTTCATGGGCACCTGTCGTCGGGACAAATCGCGACAGTCCAGCAGCATCGCATGATCTTTTTCCCCCAGCGCGGAGATAAATTGATCCATGATTCCGCAGGGCATGCCGGCATAATTGTGTTCTGCCCATTGTGCCGCCAGTGCTAATTCAACTTTGTCCAGCGTTTTTCCATTCGCTGCCAGCAGTGCCAGCCCGGTTGCCACTTCAAACGAAGCGCTGGACGACAGGCCGCCGCCAATGGGCACTGTGGTAGTGATCAGCGCGTCAATGCCAGATTTCACCAGGCCGCGTTGCCGCAGTGCTTCGGCGACTCCTTTGGCATAAAGCGACCATTTCGGGGCATCTTTGGCGACCACGTCGGCCACGGAAAATTCGGCCAATTCATTTTGGGTGCTGCTGAAAAGACGGACTTTCCGATCCGGACGGGCCTTGGCCAGAAGTGCTGTGAATCGGTCAATGGCGATGGGAAATACAAAGCCATCATTATAATCGGTATGCTCACCGATCAAATTGACCCGCCCCGGTGCCCGGCTGTGAATAAATGGTCCCGATGATTTTCCAAAATGTCTTTCAAATTCCTGTTCCAACGGATTATTCATGTAAAAG
>JAKATV010000018.1 GCA_021818565.1 Planctomycetota bacterium | reverse complement strand
CTTTACACGCATCGCCCAGGACCCACAATTACGACAGGCTTTAGGGCCGGCTAATCCATGGACAACCGCGGCCTTTTGGCTGCTGATACTGGCGCTGGGCATTCGGCTGGGAACTGCGGGCGTGCATTTCTGGCTGCCCGACGCCGTGGCTGAATCCGCAGCGCCGTCCGCAATGATGATTATTTGCTCGCAATTTCTCCTCGCGGGTTATGCGCTGGATCGCTTTGTGGTGGCCCTGTTTCCGATGCAACTGGTGATCTGGCGCAATACCCTGGCCATTATCGGCGCTGCCGGCGTGATTTATGCGGCCCTTTGCGGCCTGGCGCAAAGTGATTTCCGCCGTGTGATTGCCTATTGGCTGATCGGGCAGGCTGGCTTTGTTCTTCTGGGAGTTGCCGCGGGAAATATAACGGGCTTCAATGGTGGCTTTTTGTTAGCGCTTGGCGCGTCGGTAACGACGATGGCTATGCTATGGACCAGTCATATTATTGAAGTGCGGGCCAGCCACCGCGACTTGCCGCGCCTGGGGGGGCTGGCCCAGGTAATACCGGATTTATTTATTTTCTCGATGATTGGCTTTATGTCGGCGCTGGCCTTGCCCGGTCTGGCGGTCTTCGGCGGCGACCTGCTGACCATACTGGGAATGTTTCGTGCGGCATCCGCTAGCGCAAGACAGCACGTGCTGATAGGTCATGCCCTGTTGCCGGCGGCGTTGGCGATGTGTATTGCGATGGTGCTTATGGCGGCGGTGCTGTTGTGGACCATTGAGCGGCTGTTTTTTGGGCCGGGGCGTCCGGAGCATCAGCACTTTCATGCCTTGTCGCTGCGTGAACGACTGGTATTTTTGCCTTTGATCATCGCATTGCTTGCGGGAGGAATTTTGCCTACGCTGCTGGTGCTGGATCCCATTGCGCCGGTGCTCGAGACACTGGTGCGCGAGCTAAGTGGCGTTCTGCATTAACCGCGGGAACTGATGGGTAAAAGGGCTGTCACAAACTCGGGGCGTTTAAAATGTTTTTATCGGAAATTATTGCACAGGAGAGCCACGCCTGACGTACCACGTTCTTGCCATCTTAGCCCCGCAGATTGTACTGTTGCTTACCCTTGGGGTTCTGGCACTTGCGGCGCTGCTGCCGAGCGGCACGTCGCGCTCGGCCAGTGTCATGGTCTGTTTTACGGGCCTGACGATTGCAACGCTGGCGCAACTGCGTTTTTATCCCCGGACGTTTGGTACGGTGCCATCGAACGATACATTACACTGGTTGGTGATAGACCCGATGGGATGGGTATTTACCAGCGTTATTCTGCTTATCGCGACCGCGGCGGTGATGACCAGGCGGCTAATAAGTCCCGGTGGGCAGGGAGATTTGCGATTCTGCCTGTTGGTGACCCTTAGCACGCTGGGCTGGAGCGTGATGCCGGCATTGCATAGTTTGCCGATTATGGCCGGATGTATGCTTCTGGCATCGCTTCCAATGGCGGTGCCATTGACCTTTGGGACAGCGGGTGACAGGACGTTTGCAACGGTGGCCCTGCTGGCCAGTTTGCTGGTAATGCTTTTAGCCCTGGCGGCCATGGCCCAGGGAGGTTTTGGCCTGCGGATCGGTCCATCGCTCATATCCGCACCGCACGGCGCATCAGCATGGTGCGGCGTGCTGGTGGTTTTATTTATTTCACCCATATTATTCTGGGCAGGCAGCCTTCCACTGATCTGGTGGTACGGTAGTGCCGCCGGGGATGCCCCCGCCTCCACCGTTTTGTTTTTGCTGCTGGTACCGGCCATTGGATCCTGCGCGGTTTATCTGCGAATTATGCATCGTTTAATTTCCGTCGCGCCCGCGGCCGCCAACGCCGTCACGCTGACGGTCATTTTTCTGGGCGCTCTGGCCGTTTTCGCGTATGGGATTAAGGCTATGTTCCAATTCGTGGTTCCGGATATTTTGGGAAATATTGTCGGGATATTCATGGCCTGCACCTTTGTGACTCTAGCCGCGGGGATTTCGTTAAGTCATGTGGCCCCTGCGGATTTGGTGGGGTGTGTGCTGTTATACGCCCTTACCGCGGGGATTGCGGTCGGTTCATCCGGGGGAATTATCGGCCGAAAATCGTTGGGATTAAAACATCAATGGCCTTCATTTACTCGCGTAAAACCCTTGTATTCACTGCTTTTGCTCGTGGCCCTGTTATCGCTTGGCGGCCTTCCGCCGACACTGGGAAGCATTGCCCGAGTTGACTTGTTTCTCGCCGTCGGACGCGGCACCGTATTGGGGCTGACAGTATTGGGGATCAACATGCTGGGAATTCTACTGGGCGGCAGCGCCGTGATGCGCGTTGGAACTTATGCGCTTATGGGGCTGCCGGAAATAGACTCGCCACAAGTAGGTGCTGGTAAACGCCGAAAGAAGCGGCGTTTGACCGCTGGGCTGTTGCTGCTGCTGACGGCGGCCGGGATCTTAAACGCCTTCGCGTTGCCGGCGTACAATCCGATTCAGCAACTGGCGACCGCCTTTGCTCCGACCTGGGTAGCGCGGTGAACGATTCGTTCGCGGCACCGGCGTAAAACGCCTCCCGGCCAACTTGTCGGCTTTATTTTTGCGTCAAGGCATTTTCGTTTTCCGTCAAACGCACAATACGCTCTGGGCATTGTCTACGCTGTGCGGTAGTATTTAATCACATGCCGAACGGGCGGTTTTCAAAGCCGGTTGAATATCGACTTGTCGCACTTGTCCGGCGGTTAAGCGCCGGCAAAATGAGCCGCGGCGATTAACCAAAGTGTGCACCGTCAATCAGAAGGACCTAATAATGAGCAAAACTGAAACTATCGTTGTTAACGCCCCGAAAAACCGGTTGGTTGTACCGAACGCCAAAATTGGAATTCGTCCCGCCATTGATGCGCGGCGCGGGGGTGTGCGGGAATCCCTGGAAACGCAGACCATGGACATGGCGCGAAGCGTGGCGGAGTTATTCACCGCCAATTTGCGTCACGCGGATGGCACGAAAGTGCAATGCGTTCTGGCGGATACCACGATCGGCTCTATGGCGGAAGCGGCACTCTGTGCGCGAAAATTCGCGATGCAGGGCGTGGGGGCGTCCATCACCGTCAGCCCCTGCTGGTGCTATGGTTCAGAAACTATGGATATGGATCCGCTGATTCCCAAAGCGGTGTGGGGATTTAACGGTACCGAACGACCCGGTGCGGTGTATCTGGCGGCGATCGGAGCGGCCCACAGTCAGAAGGGGCTGCCGGCGTTTAATATTTACGGTCAGGATGTGCAAAGTGCCGACCAGACCGCGATTCCGGATGATGTGCGGGAAAAATTGCTGCAATTCGCCCGCGCGGCCGTGGCGGTTGCGGATATGCGCGGCAGGTCGTATTGCTCGATTGGTTCTGTGTCGATGGGTATCGCCGGGTCGGCGGTGGATGCAAGTTTTTTTGAAGCGTATCTGGGCATGCGGGTCATGAATGTGGATATGACCGAACTGGCGCGAAGAATTGACCGCAACATTTTTGATACCCGGGAATTCGCGCAAGCTTTGACATGGACGAAAGCCAATTGCGTTGAAGGGCTTGATGCCAACAGCGCCGCAAGCCGACGAAGTAGAGCACAAAAAAATAAAGAATGGGAACACTGTGTAAAAATGGCGAT
>JAKATV010000382.1 GCA_021818565.1 Planctomycetota bacterium | reverse complement strand
TGGGGATGCTCCGCCGCTTTCCAGTACCCATTTTGGTTTCTCCTGTCCAAGGGGCTGATACCCGCCTTAAAAATGCGCCGCGCTGCACCATGCAGTCCGGCCGCTATCGGAACTGGAATCACCAAGTCCTGCGCGGCGATTCCAGAAGTATTACCGCGATTCAGGCCGTCCGACGTTTGCGGCTTAGCAGCAGCAGACTTATTGCCGCGCCCATGCTTAATAACCCCAGCGACGCCGGCTCCGGAACCGCCGACCCGCTGACGGCGAATATCTCCGTCGCACCCGCCGCCGTTCCAGCGGACGGTGAAACGGCCAAGTTGAACGTCAGCGAATCCAAGGCCCCATACCCGGACGCATCCACAAATCCGCCGCCGCCAATTCCGAGATGCGAAATGTTCAGTACCGTTTCATACAGGTCGGGATTGCTGGGCAAACCGTTCACACTGGTCGATGAAATTGGACTGGTAATAGTGATCCGCCCAAATCCGTTCAAGGCCAGTCCGTAAGGATTGCCATCGGGTGTGGTGCTGTCGATATTGCCGCTGAACCAATCCAGAGCGGCGTAATCGGTAGTGACGGTCTGACCGTCGGCGAAATTAAGCGTTACCGCCCCGACGCTGTCGTTCTTAGCTCCCGCGGACATGGCCAATATAGCCAGCGTAGAAAATGCCGTGGGCTGTGACAGCGTCATGGTGCCGGAGGTGACGGTGGAAGTCAGACGCAGCACATTGTTGGTATTGGTGTAATGTTGCAGTTGAAACGTCGTTACCCCGTCTCCGTTGCTTAGAAATTCATGCGATGTGGGAAGCCCGCCCTGCACAGTGCTGCCGTTCACGGATAACCCCGCCTCGTAAAGAGCGTTATTTTTCACGCCGGCGGGAGTGGCGATACTGGATGAAACCGTGGCACCCGTCGGCAACGAGGCGGAATTTTCAACCACCACATCGGCGTTGAAACTGCCTGCCGTCAGGGCAATCGGAGCGCGTGGTACGGTCACGTAGGCCGGTGCGGGCGTTGGCGCTGTGTATCCGCTGGGGGCGCTGGTGGGAGTGCCGGAGGTAAAATTGAAATTTGTAAAGTCCTGTTCCACGGTGTCACTGCCCGTGGCACCGGTAAAGCCAATGTAGGCGGTATTACCAAGGTCCGACGCCAGCGTGGTCGGCGGCGTGGGGATCATGTTAGCGGGACCGGGCAATTGAATATTGTAGTTAAGCGAAGTCGTTGCCGTGGGATCAGTTGCGGAAATATTGACCACGCCATCAGGCTGGTAATAGCTGATGGTGAAGTTAATCGGGCTGGTATCCCTTGACATGACCAATGTACTGCTGTTCGGGTTGTCTATGCCCGCCACAAATGCGCCATTCTGTCCAATCTGCAGAAAACTGCTGGCCCCGTGGCCAAAGAGTTGAAAGCCCAAGCCCCAGCTTGGGTTGACGTTCACGAGTCCCGCGTACGCGCCACTGCCGGCCTGGGTTGGCGACAGGTTCAGGTAGCCTAATTGGCTGCTGCTTCCGCTTCCCAATGCATTTTTTCCGGCGTTCTGCAGGACGAACATGAATCCCTGGGAAGGAAAAGCCGTCGTATAGCTCATCTGATAGGTAAAGCTGGCCGTCCAGGAATCAGCGATATTCTGCTGGGTATTGTACCAAGCGCTGGAATCTTCATTCGTGCTGTTGCTGGTCAACTCCAGATCACCGCCGGCGATGGCCGGCAGGCCGTTGGATGTGGAACCTGCCGTGCCATTAAGCGTCCAGTTGGACGCACTGGAAAAGCCATTGGTGATATCGGCTCGTATCTGACCGGCCGCCGCCAAAACCAAGCTCGATGCACAAAGACTCCCGACAACCTGTGGAATGGAACGTTTCATAACAACTCCTCTCGGGCTCTCACCCGATATAAAAAGAAAACACCAAGAAAAACTTTGTGACCGAAACGCTCGATCACACAATAAGTTGACTTATTTTCCCTGCCGGTGCTGGATGCCGGAACAAGCCCCCGGCAGCGGCCATTTAAGATCTCCGAACTATTAACACGATACACCCCCGTGATCAAAACGGAAGTCCCATTTTTGGTCAAAGTCAGTGCCTTTTTTCACCAAATTCCCGCTCTCGATTCGTACAAACAGCAAAATGCTGATCACCAAGCGTAATACAGGCCGTAATAGTCGTAATGCACCTTCACCCGCGATATCGGTTGCCAGACAACGGCACCATCGTTGTAGAGCTCATGTACGCCAACCGGCAGCCAGTTGCTGTTGGGTTCATCAACATGCGACGAGACGGGGTAATTTCCGGAATTGCCCCTGCCCCACCAGACATCTCCGTTAAGACCCGATGGGTCCGTCATGCACATATCGGTTACCAACACACGCCCCGGATTCGACGTTGCGTGCATCGCCGGCAGATGCACAGTGTTCGTCGTGTTCATATCGACACCTCCGCCATACGGTGGCTTGTGATTGCGATCTCGAATAACCGCCCAAAGGTCGTATGCGGGGCTGTAGCCCTGATCTGGAAATGTCGTGGTCGCGTCAATCGGTCCGTCGCCGCGATCCACCCAATAAAGATAGCTGGTATAGAAGGTCCACTGATTCTCAAGGCCGCGGCTGTCGTAAGTGATCGCCCCCAAGTTATTTTGGTAGTTTATGTAACCGGCCTCCGGGGAATAAAGCAGAGCGATCCCCTGGGCGTTGGGCGTGAGTATGCCGGGTCGTGCGTTGACCATTTTGCCGCCAACTTCGCCAAACGAATCATAGTAAAGCAGACTGAAGCCCCAACCCGGATAGGTGTCGCCGGCCGGATACCGGAATCCGCCGTAGGGGTTAAAAGCCGTGCAGCCCGGCGGGTACGCACCGGAATACTCGGTGGCGTATTCCTGCATGGCGTTGCCGATCTGCTGCATGTTTGATGCACACTGAACCTGCAATGCCAGACTTCTCGCCTTGGCAAGTGCCGGCAAGAGTAGCGCAATAAGCAATGCAATAATAGATATCACCACCAACAGTTCCACGAGCGTGAACGCTCTCTTTTGGGTCGGTCTCTTAAACAACATGATACTTATCCTTTCGGGTTGTCACACGATAAAAAGAAAACACCAAACAAAAACTTTGTGACCGAAACGCCCGATCACACAGTACGTTGACTTTTTTCCTAGCCGGTGCCGGATGCTGGAACAAGCACCCGGCAGCGGCCATTAAGATCTCCGAACTATTAAAACTATACACCTCTGTGATCAAAACGGAAGTCCCATTTTTGGTCAAATTCAGTGCCTTTTTTCACTAAATTTTCCATCCCAATTCGTACAAACAGCAAATGTGCCGGATCACCAGGTGTACCGCAGACCATAATTCTGGTACACCTTTACCAGTGCTAGGGGACAACCGTTTGCACAGCCGTTCCGGAGCCGACAACGCTGGCGACAATGGGCATGGACTCGGTACAATGGACTTTTTATTTCACCGGCACGGCTTTACTCGGCTCAGGCATAAAGCGGGGCGGCGCATCCGTTGGAGAACTGCCCCAGCGCCGATTGGGGCGGGATGAAAGCACAAACCGCAACGCTGCCGGGCGCTTGGTTTTTAACGCCGTCAGGGGCAGCCAGAGATGCTCCATCGCCTTTCCATCAAATGTCAAAGATTGCACGTACGGGCG
>JAKATV010000513.1 GCA_021818565.1 Planctomycetota bacterium | reverse complement strand
CATTCCTCCTTGAAGAGAAAATCACACCGACCCACCTCCAATGTGGATCATCTAACGCCCATTATAGCAAACCCCTTCCGCGTAAAGTGTCACGCACCCCGCACGGCTGCCAAAATTGTCACGTGCTTGTATTTTTGCCCTATTCTGCTAAGCTATGGAGCTTTGTATTTGCCGGAAAATCCGGTTGGCGCTTAGCACGGAGTGTGCGGTTATGTCATTAGATCGAAGCCTTAAAGGTAAAAGTACGTTGGAACGTCATCGTAATGTTCTAAAGAGAGCAGAGCGCATTGACATGCTTGAAGATAACGATAAATGGAGTGAGGCCAAGTCCAGCGTGTACAACCTGCCCAAGGTTGCCCATCGCAAGGCTGTAGCCGCGAAGAAGCCTCCCAAGGCTGAAGCCGCCGGCGCAACCGCTACTGCACCAGGTGCCGCACCGGCCGCTGCCGCCGCTGCCACCACTGCGGCGGCAACTGCTGCAAAAGGCAAGAAATAATCTGGCGCGAAGTCTGCCGTTGCGGTGGAATATTCCCTTTCAAGGCTACGGACTGCCCGCTATTGAACCCAAGGGCCTTGGTTCTATCCGTCAGCACTACGGGTCCCCCAACGCAGGACATGGAAGGGGCGGCTGTTTATGGCTCGCAGGTCCACGTCAACAAGCAATGCCTTTCAGCCGGGAACGCTGATATTTGCCGCCCTTTGCCTGCTGGCGGGTATCTGGCTGGGCCATTTGCGAAATCATGCGCCGGCCAGTCATCCGCAAACCGACAGTTCTCTAAGGGTTTTTTTCTCTCCGGATGGCGGTGCCACACGTGAGCTGGTGCATCTGATTGACTCCGCCCGAAAAAGTGTGGAAGTTCAAGCCTACAGCTTCACCAGCAAGCCCATTATCAAAGCCCTGATTCGTGCCAAGCAACGCGGGGTAGATGTTGAAATCATCCTGGATCGCTCCAATGTGGAGCGGAAAAATTATCGTACCCATACCTATCGCCGCCTCATCAGCCCAGGCCTTGACGCCGTATATACCGCTGGAATTCCCACGTATATTGATGACCGTTATCTGATCGCGCATAACAAAGTCATGATCATTGATGACCGCATGATCATCACGGGAAGTTTCAACTTCAGCTATGCCGCCGCCCATTTCAACGCGGAGAATATGCTGGTAATAAAAAATATTCCCGCCTTGGTCAGTCGTTATCAGAAAAATTTTGAATTTCATGAAAAAACCAGCCAACGCTATAAACCGGGACTGGTTCTGGAGCACCAGTTCCATTTTCCGCGATACAATTAAACAACCGTTTGGAAACCCGCCATCAGGTGGGGTAAAATCATGGGCTTGCTTATGGAGCGAAATTCAGCTCTGGCAGGCCGGAGAAATCCATGGAAAAGAAAAGCATTCGGATTCGCGGCGCACGCGAGCACAATCTTAAAGATGTCAGTCTCGAAATACCGCGCGATCAGTTGGTGGTTATCACCGGCCTGTCCGGATCGGGCAAAAGCTCCCTGGCCTTTGATACGATTTTTGCCGAGGGACAGCGCAAATACGTGGAGTCCCTTTCGGCGTACGCCCGGCAATTTTTGCAGCAGATGCAAAAGCCCGATTGCGATGAAATTGAGGGTTTGCCCCCGACAATCGCGATTGAACAACGCGGCGGCGGGAGCAATCCACGTTCTACCGTGGCCACCACAACGGAAATCTATGATTACATGCGCGTGCTTTTCGCGCGCACCGGTAAGCCGCATTGCTGGATATGCGGAGAACCCATTGCCGCACAATCCCCATCCCAGATTGTGCAAAACCTCATGCAATGGCCGGAAAATCAGCGGCTGATGGTTATTTCCCCTCTCGTGCGCGGACAGAAAGGTGCCCAGGTGGAGGCGCTGGAAGCCATGACACGGCAGGGGTTTGTCCGCGCGCGTGTGGATGGTCAGGTGATGGAGATTAAATCTGTCCCGGCTTTGGAAAAAAAAATTAAGCATACCGTGGAAGCGGTCGTGGATCGTCTGACCATTAAACCCGAGATACGCACCCGTCTGGCGGATTCTATCGAACTGGCGCTAAAACTTTCCGACGGGCTGGTGGTCATTGCACGGGAAGAATCAGGAAAATGGGTGGATCATACTTTTTCTTCCCGTTATGCCTGCCCGAATCATCCGGAAAGTTCCTTGGAAGAACTGTCTCCCCGGCTGTTTTCCTTTAACAGTCCCTATGGCGCGTGCAGTCAGTGCGACGGGCTGGGAACGATCCTCGAATTTGACGAGGAATTGATTGTTCCCGATAGAACCGTCCCCCTGCTTGATGGTGCCATTGAGCCGTTCAGTCGCAATGGCAAGCGGATGAACATTTATTACAACCGACTGCTGCGGAAATTCTGCGAATCCTTCGGCCTCGACGGCCACACCGCCTTTGAGGACATCCCCGTAAAAATTCGGCAGATTCTTATTCATGGAACCACCGCCAAGGATGAAAAAGCCTTCGGCACGGAATTTGAAGGTGTGCTGCCCAACCTGCAGCGCCGCTGGGAAAACACGGATAGTGAATTTGTCAAAGCCCGCCTGCATGAATATTTAAGTGAGCAGGCCTGCGAGAAATGTCATGGAGATCGTCTTAAGCCACAGGCATTGGCGGTAAGAATCGGGAAATACAACATCCGTGAGATTACCGCCTTGACCATCAGTGGCGCAATGGAGCTTTTTGACAGCCTGAAGTTTTCCGGCGAGCAGGACCTGATCGCGGCTCCGATGTTGAAAGAAATTCGCGCCCGCCTGGGATTTATGAATAATGTGGGGCTGGGATACCTGACCCTGGATCGGCAAACCGGTACGCTTTCCGGTGGCGAAGCCCAGCGCATTCGTCTGGCCACGCAGGTGGGTTCCGGCCTGGTGGGTGTGTGTTATGTCCTTGACGAACCCACCATCGGATTGCATCAGAGGGATAATGACCGCCTCATCCGAACGCTGCGGCACCTTACAGATATCGGTAATACCACCATTGTTGTGGAGCATGATGAAGATACAATTCGGGCTGCTGATTGGCTTATTGATGTCGGTCCCGGTGCCGGATCCCATGGCGGGCGGATTATTGCCCAGGGCACAGTTCCGGAGGTGATGGCCTCACGCGAAAGCATTACCGCGAAATATCTTTCCGGTGAATATCAGATTCCCGTGCCAACCCAGCGGCGCAAGGCTGATTTTAAGCGGGTGCTGGAAATAACCGGGGCGGCGGAAAATAATCTGCGCGGCATCGACGTAACATTTCCGCTGGGTGTTATGACGTGCGTGACCGGGGTTTCCGGATCGGGCAAGTCCTCGCTGGTGAATCATATTTTATTGAAGGGACTCAAGCGGCAGTTGTACGGTTCCAAGGAACATCCCGGCCGGCATAAAAAAATTCTGGGCGTGGCGAACATAGATAAAGTTATTGAAATTGATCAATCGCCGATCGGTCGCACTCCGCGCAGCAACCCCGCCACGTACACCGGGGTCTTTGACTTGATTCGACAGTTATATGCCAAAACGCGTGAGGCCCGTATGCGCGGTTATCAGATCGGGCGGTTCAGTTTTAACGTGAAAGGCGGGCGGTGTGAAAGCTGCCAGGGGCAGGGCACCAAACGCGTTGAAATGCACTTTTTGCCGGATGTATTTGTAA